>JBPCIP010000042.1:0-5800 GCA_051006195.1 Pyrinomonadaceae bacterium | reverse complement strand
TGTGACGCTCCACTCGTTTCGTCAGCCAGCGCCTTCTCAAAGAGAAGCTATCAGGAACGATAGTAAATCCTCCGTTGTCGTTTACGACCGTTGCTCCTGCGACGAAAACTGGAAGGACAAGCCGCCTCATTTATGTGGCGGTAGTTGACATGTATAATCTCTCCCAATAACAAATCCATTACACCGGACGGAGAGGGACAATATTCCGTTTTGTGCCTGCCGCTTTGGCTCAATGAGGAAAAGGCCGCATGAAGAAGAAACTAAAGCATATTTGCCGGGTCGAGCAAGAGAAGAAGAAACAATACGGCTGGTATGTGCGCATCATGCGCGACGGAGTGACACACCAAAAATTCTTTTATGACAGCGTTCACGGAGGCAAAAGCAGCGCGCTGCTCAGGGCACTGGCGTACCGGGATGAATTGCTCCAACTTTATCCGAAGCCGGAGCGCGGCAATTTATTTAACCGGCTGACCAAGCGCAATCGCAGCGGTTATCCCGGCGTGAGTAAGACGCAGACGCGCCGGAAAGGATTCACCTACGATGTCTGGCAGGCCGGATGGGTCTTGCCAAACGGTCGCCACGTAAACCGGAAGTTTCAGTTTTCGCCGAACGGGCGCAGTGAAGAAGAGGCCAAAAAACTGGCTCTGAAGGCGCGCCGGGAAGGTCTCAAGATGATCGAACGGATGCAGAACGAGCCGGAAAGAAAACGGAGAGTTCGTTAGTCGGGGAAAGAGAGATGACAGGTATTGAAAGTTCATCGCTTAACTTTTTCGGTGCGCGTTGGTGTGGACTGCATCTCTCACCGAAACCGGCGAGAGAGCAGTTAGGCTGCGCCGAAGCGCCTGAATTATACTCAATGCACATGAGCCGCGCCAAACACGTCTGATCTTTCGCGCGGTTTGAGGCAAAGCTAATTCGGGAACATTAATAATTCATCGTCCGCACTCCAAACATCACTCATTCCATGCAGCCGTTACCGCGCCTTCAAGTCAAACTCGCCCGTCACTTTGCCACAGAGAACACCATCGACATCATCGCCCTATGCGTCTTCGAAGATGAGCCGCGCCTCTCTGTCGCCCCCATGATCGATGATTCGCTGCGCCGCACGCTGGAGAGCTTGCTTTGCGATGGCGAGTTCACAGGCGAAATGGACGAAGCGACGCTCATTCATCTCTCTGCGACAACCTCGACAGTTGTCTGCCGCCTCTTGCTGCTCGGCCTCGGCGCGCACGCCGACTTCAATGCAGACCGATTGCGCCGCGTCGCCAGCCTCGCCGTGCGCCGAGGGCGAGAGGCGCGCGGCAAGCGGCTGCAATTCCTGCTCCCCGCAGTCGCAGCAGGCGACCCGACGCAGTTCGCGCGCGTCGCCGCCGAAGGCGCGCATCTCGGCTGCTACGAAAACAACCTTTATCAACAGCACGACAAAGACGAACAGACGCCGCTTGATGAATTCACCATCATCACTCCCACAACGAACGACGAGACCCGCGCCGCGCTCGAACGCGCACGCATCGTCGCCGAGTCGGCGAACTGGGCGCGCTGGCTGGCCGATGAGCCGGGAGGCAGTTTGCCGCCGCGCGAGTTTTCGCGCCGCGCGGCGGAGATGGCCGCCCGGTGCGGCCTGCGCGTCGAGACGTTGTCTGCGGATGAGGTGCGTGCGCGCGGGCTGGGAGGATTGTGGGGCGTCGGGCAAGGATCGGACGAAGCGCCCGCGCTCATCGTCGTGCGCTATGAGCCGGAAGGCGCGACCGAGGAGGATGAATTGTGGGCCTTTGTCGGCAAAGGCATTACGTTTGACACGGGCGGCATCTCGATTAAGCCCGCGCAGGGCATGGAAGAGATGAAGTCCGACATGGCGGGCGGCGCGGCGGTGCTCGGCGCTTTGTGCGCCATCGCCGAACTTAAGTTGAGGCGGCGCATCGTCGGGATCGTGCCGGCGGCGGAAAACATGCCTTCGGGCAGCGCGCTCAAACCCGGCGACATCGTCCGCACGCTCGCGGGCTACACCATCGAAGTGGTGGACACGGACGCCGAAGGCCGCCTCGTTCTGGTTGACGGCATCGCCTACGCGCGCGAACTCGGAGCGACCCGCATCGTCGATCTCGCCACGCTCACCGGCTCGATCATCGTCGCGCTTGGCGACCACCGCACCGGACTCTTTGCGAACGACGACGCATGGGCGGTTCGCGTGGGCGACGCTGCCGCGCGGGCGGGCGAACCCGTCTGGCGCATGCCCGTCAGCGATGACTACAAGCAGAAGATCGAAAGCCCCATTGCCGATTTCAAAAACTACGGCGGACGCCCCGACGCCATCGCCGCCGCCCTGCTCCTGAGCAAGTTCGCCGCCGACACGCCGTGGGTGCATCTGGACATCGCCGCCACTTCATGGCACGAAGAAGCGCAGCCGCACGCCCCCGCCGGCGCGACCGGCACGGGCGTCCGCACGCTCGTCGAACTTGCGGACAGCGAGGAACTGTAGAAGACCGGAGAAGCACAGCGCTCATTGATTGGCAAATTATGTTGTCGCAAGAAACAGTTTTTCTGACAGGTTTTCCCGGCTTCATCGCCGCGCGTTTGATCACAGAGTTGGCACGGCGGGGCGGGAAGCAATTTCTGTTGCTCGTGCAGCCCGCTTTCATGGCACGGGCGCGTGATGAGGTCAAGCGGCTGGCGTTGGAGACGGGCGCGGAGGTGAAACGCTTTCGGATCGTCGAGGGCGACATCACGCGGGCGCGGTTGGGGATGAGCGAGGCCGAGTTTGAGACGGTGCGGATGGAGACGACGCTGTTGTTTCATCTGGCGGCGATCTACGATCTCGCCGTGCGGCGCGAGCCTGCGCTGGAGGTCAACTTAGAGGGCACGCGCCGCGTCAATGAGTTTGCACGGGCGTGCCGCCGTCTCAGTCGTTATCACTATGTTTCGACTTGCTATGTCGCGGGGCTGCGCACGGGGTTGATTCGAGAGGATGAGTTGGAGCACCCGGCGGGCTTTCGTAATTTTTACGAGGAGACGAAGTATCTCGCCGAAGTTGAAGTCGAAAAGTTGAAAAGTGAGTTGCCGGTAACGATTCACCGCCCGGCGGTCGTGTGCGGCGATTCGCGGACCGGGGAGACGGCGAAGTACGACGGCATCTATTACCTGATCAAGTATCTGCAAATGTGGCCGCGTCTCCTGTCGATGGCGAACATCGGCAACCCGGACGTGCGGTTGAATATCGTCCCGGTCGATTTCGTGGTCGAGGCAATGGCGGCGTTGGCGCGCGACGAGCGCGCGGTGGGAGCGACCGTGCAACTGGCCGACCCGCGACCGCTGACCACGGGCGAACTCTTCGAGTTGATCGCGCACACGCTCGCCGGGCGCGGTTCGTTCATCAGATTGCCGAAGCCGCTGGTGCGCGCGTCGTTGCTGTTCCCGCTCTCGGAGGCGGTGACGAAACTGCCGCACGTCGGCGTGCCCTACTTTTTCATCGATCAGACTTACGATACGAGCCGAGCCGGCGAATTGCTCGCCCCGCACGGCATCGCCTGCCCGCCCTTTCCTGGTTATGTGAATGCGCTCATCAAGTACGTCGCGCGCCACCCTGAACTTTGACGCAGGCGAGATTGACAGCCCGCGCCGTTTCTTGACGCTCAATTGATTTCAAGGCAAGCTGAGAACCTGCGAAATTCTTGAGCGGTTAAATTCCGGCGAAAGGATGAGGTGAGAGAATGCCTTTGGAAAAGGGAAGCGCGATGCCGTCGCTTGACGGCGCGACCGAGTGGTTCAATGCGACGGGCGCGCGTGCCGAGGCCGAAGCGCGCGGCGTCGCAACGCTCGTCTATTTCTGGTCGCGCGGTTCCGCCACCTGTCAAAACGATCTGGCGAGTGTGGCCGCGTTGCGCGAGCGGCACGAGGCGGCGGGGTTGCACTTCGTCGCCGTCCATGTGCCGCAAAGCGAGGACGATCAAGACACGGAACTCGTGCGCGAAGCCATCACGCTGAACCATTTGACGGAACCGTGCGCCGTCGATAATGAAGGCAAACTCCGCACGGCTTTTGAGGTTGAAGCCGCAAACGTGCCCGCCTTTTTTCTGTTCGACGCGGGCGGCAAGTTAAGGAGTCGGGCGACGGGCGAAGCGGAAGAGATGGCGAGTGAGGTGGAGAATCTGTTGGAATCCTGAGAAAGCACACAAAAGCCAATATCAGCCAGAGGTGAAAAGCTAAAAAGAGGCACATAGCCAAGCTTGAATTAGTCTTGTTTCGCCTGTGAAACAAGTATATAATTACCCTCGTATTTACAGATCAACGACCATTTATAACAACATTCTTTCCTAATCCTGCTCCCGCATTTGGTTTCATGTCATGGCACAATTACGTGTAAAAATTGAACTAAATAAGGGGCGTCACGGTATCCCGATTCACAAACTTGCGCAGGTGGCAGAAGAAGCTGAGAAGTTCTTCCAAATGTTTGCTGATGACTTAGGGTTAAAAAAGGGTGAGTGGATTGCTGACAACTTCACTAACGGCTCTCTTAGTTTCGATACTAATTACGTCGGCACAGCACCCGATCCGCTAATTCTGACCAGCCAAAAGGCGTTCGACCTCATAACTGATCCAAGCACCAGCCCGGATGATTTAAAGTACGGCATTAGCAAGAAAACTTTTCTACAATTCGCAAGAATGGCTGCTCCAGTTGATGCTGATGATTCCGTTCATATCGGCTTATATAACGGTCAGCCGGATAAGCCGAAAATGCGCGAACTCACAAAACAGCGTTTCATCGAAATTGAGAAGGAAATCATCCAAACCATTGAGCAGTATGGAGGCGTTCAAGGAATAATCACCGCTTTATTTAAGGACTCTAATACATTCTGGATACGCGAGCTTTCCACAGGCAATATAGTGTCGTGTATTTTCCCACTCAGTATGTATACCCTCGTCTGGAAAATGCTTGAATCGAAGGACGCTGTTGTTAACGTCGAAGGGTGGAAAATTGTTACTAATGGCAGGGTCGAGCATTTGAAAGTTACGACGATCACCCCTTCTCCTGAGTATCAGGAAGGAGATTTAGAGCAGTTCTTTGGTTGCGATACAAATTTCACGGGTAATCTGAGCACTGAGGAATACATTGATGATTTACGTGGCGAAAATACAGAGAACTATATAGAACACCTCACCGACAAAGATGAGTAGACCGCGACTTTACATAGATTCCTGCTACTTTATCGAAGCAATCAAGTACCGGGAAGGCATCATGGAGCCAGACAGGGCAGATGATATTTGGTACGTTCAAAACTGCCTGAAAGCATCGCAAGCGGGCGAGATTGAAGTGATTACTTCAATGCTTACGATTGCAGAAGTGCGTCGAACAGACGGTGCGCCAACCGATAAGGTCAAGAGGTTGATTCGCTCTGTCCTTACCTCTAATAAAATTGTAACGCTCGCCGAAATGACACAAGGAATTGCTGAAAGAGCGCGCGATTTACACTGGGATCATGGTATCAATTTGGGCGGTGCTGATGCCATTCATGTTGCCACTGCAATTGTTACAGGATGTAACGAATTCTTCACGCTCGACGCGCGTAAAAAGAGTCCGCATACTTTTGCCGCTGAAATCGCCACACTGGGCGTAAAAGTAATCCGCGCTTCTGACACGCTGCTATTACCGCCTGAATATAAACAAGGCAACATCCTTCCTTCTAACTGATTCTCCGCAACGAACTATTAGACACTAACGAGCGCATAGATGATCCCGGCGGGGGAACAAGGTTGAAACGCCTGTGTTCCCCGCGGGTTCTTTTTTCGATTGGTGTGCGACAAA
>JBPCIP010000041.1:0-28767 GCA_051006195.1 Pyrinomonadaceae bacterium | reverse complement strand
GGCACGCGCCTGACGCGTGCTCCGAGCGTTTGAATCGCCGCCGCCGCTGCCTCATCGCTCAACTCCGCGACGTTGAAAGCATCGGCAGCACGCCGCAACGCACCGCGCAGACGATCAAGCGGCAACTCGCGCTCGGCCAGAATTTTCCCGCGCACCTGAAAGTCGGCTAAGGCGTAAAGCACGATCCGTTCAAAATCGATTGCTTCCTCTTTTTTCCCGGCAAATAGTTCCGTCTGCTTCATTGCAAATTCAGACTTCAGACTAAGGACGCGCAACACAAAACTGAAGCGCGTCTTGCTCTTCAAGGTATATGTACGCGGCGCGGGCGCGTCGCCGTCATGCGCCCGCCGCGCGCACCGTTAGTCGCTGTCGGCGTGTTTGCTTCAACCGCCTCGGTTTCAGGTTTCTCCTCAATCTTTTTCAATAATTCAGCCTGCTCGTAGACATCGAGCCGCTCGAAAAGATAGAACAATTCGCCGGAGCGTGCTGTGCTCAGATACCGAAAAGTGTTGTTAATCACTTCGCCGGGGCGGAAAATTTCTGGCAATGGTGGCGGGTCGAAAAGCGTTCCGAATTCGTCGCGGGTGATGGCGTAGAGTTCGGGCAGGAAGTCGTTTTGCGTCTCGCGCGCGATGCGCAGCGCCGCTTGTCTGAGAGCGCGGATACGGTTCGAGTTACGCCGGTAGTAAACCGGGCTGACTTCGTGGCGGCTCGCGCGGTCGTCCACCACTTCCTGTTCCGCGCGCAAATAACCGAGATAAGTGCGGACGACTGGCCCAAACTCCGCGTCGTCAGCAGCAGCCGTCTGCGCGCGTTGTGCCCAAGCCGCGCCCGTACATACGAACCAGAAGAATGTCGCCGTCAACAAACCTCTCCATAATTTCTTCGCCCCTCTGTTCATGCTCTTTCCCGTACTCCGGCAACCGCGAAAAGAAACCTCTGCAATTAACTTGTGAAGTTGGTTTCAAGCCCACATGCAAGTGTACCATTTCTCACAAGCCAGAGGTTAGAGGCTATAATACTGAGCCTCATCTGTGGTTTGCATCCTACTGGCCTCGGGCACTTGAGTTTGCGCGCGTAGCGCCCGCGATGCTACATTTTTTTCCTATCATTCTTATGGTTTCCGACTTAGCAGACAAATTGGTCACATCGTCCCACGCCGGCAGACGCGTTGCGCTCGGCGTCTGCGGCGGCATCGCCGCTTACAAGGCTGCGGAGATACTGCGCGGGCTGCAGCGCGCCGGGTGTCATGTCCGTGTAGCAATGACGGAACACGCCACGAAGATGATCGCCCCTTTAACTTTTCGCGCCCTCTCCGGCAAGCACGTCATCGTTGACGACTACGCGCCCGACAATCCAGACCCCATCGCGCACATCACCTTCTCGCAGACCGTCGATCTCTTTCTCATTGCGCCCGCCACAGCCAACATCATCGCCAAGTTCGCCCACGGCATCGCCGATGATTTTCTCACTTCAACTTATCTGGCCTCGACCGCCCCGGTCCTCATCGCCCCCGCGATGAACACGACGATGTGGCAACATCCCGCCACCGTGCGCAATCTTCAACAACTCCTAGATGACGGTGTCCGCATCATCGAACCGGATGCGGGCGAGATGGCCTGCGGCACGATTGGCCCCGGCAGACTCAGCGAACCAGACCGCATCGTCGCGGCAGCACTGGAAATACTTGCGGAACGGGTGGCGCATTCGTCGAAGCAATCAACGCCGCCAGCTTCAGAGCCGGCTCAGATCAGCGCGAATCTGAAGCACGATCTGGCAGGCGAAAAATTTCTGATTACGGCGGGAGCGACGCGTGAAGAGATCGACCCGGTGCGCTTTCTCTCAAATCGTTCATCGGGACGCATGGGCTTTGCGCTCGCCGCCGCCGCACATGAACGTGGTGCGGAAGTCACGCTCGTGGCCGGAGCGACCAGCGCGGACGCCCCCGCTCATGTTCGCGTCGTGCGCGCGTTGAGCGCGGACCAGATGCATGCGGCGGTGCTCGACGAGATGATAAGTTCAACCGTCTTCATCGGCGCGGCGGCGGTCTCCGATTATCGTCCCGCTTCACGCTCTGCCCAGAAGCTCAAAAAATCGGGCGCGGCTTTGACGCTCACCCTTGAGCCAACGCCGGACATTCTCGCGGCTGTGGCCGCACGAAAACACGATAATTTGCTTGTCATCGGCTTTGCCGCCGAGAGCGAAAAAATCCTTGCACACGCGCGCGAAAAACTCGTCCGCAAACAACTCGATGCCATCATCGCCAATGACATCACACGCGACGGCGCGGGATTCGACACCGACACGAACATCATCACGCTGCTCGCGCGCGACCGTGATGCGCCCGTCGAACTTCCGCTCATGTCCAAGCTCGAAGCCGCACACCGCATTTTGGACGAAGTGGTGCGATTGCGTCGCGCGGCTGGAGTGCTGGAGGCCGCGCGGTAGAATCGCTGGAATTTGAAAAAGCTGCTATGTCAAATGAAGCGAGTCGAGCGGAGTTGATAGCGTTGGCGGAAGAAGTCCGCGAACAGTTGTCATACCTGCGCGAACTTGGTGTAGAGTTGTTGGAATCGGCGGGTTCATTTGATGCCGTGGCTGCGACGCCGGTCAATCACAGGAGGGCGCCGGCGTTGAGTGCGCCGGATGCGCAGACTGTAGGTGCCTTGCAGCGCAACGCCGAGGCCGAAGCGCGCGTGGCGAAAGCGATTCCGGCGGAAATTCGACGCGCGGCGACACCGGCAAAGAGTCCTGCACCCTCACCGCAAACATCTCCGACGGAGACAGCAGAGATGCCAAAACGAAAACCCATCCGCACGCCCGACGCCGTGCCGCCCCCGCCGCAGGAGACGCTCTTCGGCGAAATCAAACCGAAGGACGAACTGAGCTTGCCGCGCGCGGGCGAAACCTTTGAAGACATCCGCAACGACATCGGCGAGTGCCTGCGTTGCCCCCTGCACCAGAGCCGCACACGGATCGTCCACAGCGAAGGCAATTCAAATGCGCGCCTGATGTTCGTCGGCGAAGCGCCGGGCGCGGATGAAGATGCGAGCGGGCGTCCCTTCGTCGGGCGCGCCGGACAACTCTTGAACAAGATAATAGAAGCCATCGGCATGAAGCGCGAGGACGTGTTTATCGGCAACGTCAACCGCTGCCGCCCGCCGCAGAACCGCACGCCCACGGGCGAAGAAGCCGCCACCTGCAAGCCGTTTCTGCTTCGCGAGATCGCGCTACTGCGCCCCGAAGTGATCGTCGTCCTGGGCAACACGGCGATGAAAAATCTGCTCGACACGAAAGAAGGCATCACGAAACTGCGCGGCAATTTCATGGACTACAAAGGCATCAAAGTGATGCCCACGTTCCATCCGGCCTATCTGCTGCGCGACCCGTCGAAGAAACGCGAGACTTGGGAAGACATGAAGAAGGTGCGCGAGTATTTGCAGAAGGCGAAGGCGGAGAAATAAGTTGCCCCGCATTCGTTTCCGCTTCGTCAATTTTACGCTGATAGTTGGAGTTACACTATGAAGTTTTCAAGTTCTATTCTTTGGGCTGCGACGGCGCTTCTCTTCCTTGTCGTGAGCCTTGTGGCTTTCGCCTATGCGATCAGAATTCTTGCAGGCATCATCGGCCTGCTGGCGATCATTTTCATTGCTCTCTCCATCTATGCACGGATGAAGAGATAGACTGAAGCTGTAACCACCCCTATGCCCGCGCTTTCACTTTTCGACGACGAACCGCCCGCCTCCGATGAAACGCTCGACGAGATCAACGCCGAGCTTTTGCAACGCGCCAAGCAACTCCCGCAGTTCAAAGAACGCATCTTCATTTTTGGCGAAGGAGAACGGGGAGCGCGCGTCGCCGTCGTCGGCGAGTCGCCCGGCACGCCCGATATCGAGAGCGGGCGTCCTTTCATGGGGCCGGCAGGCCAGATGCTTGAACGCATTCTCGCCGCCATCGGACTCAAACGCGCTGACTGCTACCTTACCAACACCGTCAAAATGATCTCGACCGGCGACGAGTTGACACCCGACGTGCTCGGTTTCTTTACGCCTTATCTTCATCGCGAACTCGCCGTGGTGCGCCCGCGCGTTGTTATCGCTTTCGGCAACACGCCGACGCGCGCCTTGCTTCGCACCAGGAAACCGATCTCTCAAATGCGAGGTGAATTTCACAATTATCAGGACGGCCAATTGATGCCGACTTTCAACCCCGCCTATCTCCTGCGCGATCCCACGAAGAAACGCGAAGTCTGGGAAGACATGAAAAAGGTGCGCGATCTACTCGCCCGTTCCTGAGTCTTTAAGGTTTCAGGCTTCAAGTTTGTCCTGCTGCTGCTTCACCTTTCGCGCGCTTCACGTTAATTTAACTCGCCGTGCAAAGTTCGACCGCCATCTTCCATTCACCCGACACCGACGCGAACGACGACGACGATGTGGCCGACGCCGCGCCGCTCTACGCGGAAGTCGCCGTGCCTCTGCGCGTCGCGCAGACTTATACGTATCGCCTGCCGCTCGCCTTGCGCGACGAGGCGCAAGTGGGTTCTCGTCTCCTCGTCCCCTTCGGGCGCAAATTGCTCACAGCTTATATCGTCGCGCTGCATCAGGAAATCGACGCGGGTCTTGAGTTGAACGATTCCGAAATCAAGGAGGCGGAGGAACTCTTAGACGCCGAACCGCTCATCACGCCGGAGTTGCTTGAGATCACGCGCTGGATCGCCGACTACTACGCCGCGCCGTGGGGCGAAGTGCTCAAGGCCGCGCTCCCCGCCGGTCTCAACTCGACCGTCGAACAAATCTTAACCATCACCGCCGAAGGCCGCGATGAACTCGCGCGCCTGCCGCCGCGCCGCGCTGCCACCAACAAAGCCCGCGCGCTACAACTCATCTCCGAAGAGACTGAGACGACGCTGCGCACTCTTGCCACCCACTTCGGGCAGACCCGCGCTCAGACACTCGCCCGCCAACTCGAACAGGCAGGCTGGATCAATATCACGCACCGCGCCCGCACCGCACAGGCTCGTGCCAAGCGTCGCAAGGCCGTGCGCCTGCGGCCACTCGAAGCCCACGTTGAAGACGGCGCACGCGCCCTCAACGCCGCGCAGCAACGCATCATCAACGCGCTCATCGAAGCGGGCGGCGAGATTCTTTTCGCCAAATTACTCGAAGCCGCCGAGGCGAGCGTCTCATCCGTCCAGACCCTTGAGAAGCGCGGCATCGTCGAAGTTTTTGTGCTCGAAGTGCGGCGCGATCCGATGGCTCACGCCCGCCTGCCGGAGACCGAAGAATTCAACCTCACGGAAGCTCAACGTGCCGCTCTCAACGAAATCGAAAAGGCGCTCAAAGGCGAGCGCGCCTACGCCGCGTTTCTCCTGCACGGCGTGACGGGCAGCGGCAAGACAGAAATCTACATCCGCGCCATGCGCACCGCCCTCAAACTCGACCGCGCGGCCATGATGCTCGTCCCGGAGATCGCGCTCACGCCGGTCTTCTCGCGTCGTCTGCGCGCACACTTTGGCGACGAAGTGGCGATCTTCCATTCCTCTCTCACGACGGGCGAGCGTTACGACGAATGGAGTCGGATCAAAAGGGGCGAGGCGCGCGTCGTCATCGGCACGCGCTCGGCGGTCTTCGCGCCCGTCACTAATCTCGGCGTCATTGTCGTTGACGAAGAGCACGAAGCCTCTTACCGGCAGCAGGAGTCGCCCTATTACAACGGGCGCGACACGGCGGTGATGCGCGCTTTGAAAGAACGCGCCGTCGTCGTCCTCGGCTCGGCCACGCCTTCGCTCGAATCTTTTCACAACGCGCGTGGCGGTAAATATCGCTATCTGCTATTGCCCCACCGCGTCGCCAATCGCGCAATGGCTTCCGCCGAAATCATCGACATGCGCAGCGTCTTCGCCAGTGCGGGCAAACAGCACCCGCTCTCGCCGCAACTGCTCGGCGCGATTGAAGAGACGCACGCGCGCGGCGAACAATCCATCGTGCTGTTGAATCGGCGCGGCTATTCGAGTTTCGTTTTGTGTCGTTCGTGCGGCGAACGAATGCAGTGCCCGCAGTGCGACGTGACGCTCACTTATCACCAGCGCGAGCGCAGTCTCATCTGTCACTACTGCGACTACCGGCGACGACCGCCGACCGAGTGCCCTTCCTGCAACGGGAAATATATCTACTTCGTCGGCGAGGGCACGGAGCAGATCGAAGAGATCATTCAAGGACGATTCCCCTCCCTGCGCATCGCGCGCCTCGACCGCGATACGACCGCGCGTCGCCACACCTACGAAGAGGCTATCCTCCGCTTCGGCGCGGGCGAACTCGACATGCTCGTCGGCACGCAGATGATCGCTAAAGGGCACGACTTTCCGAACGTCACGCTCGTCGGCGTCGTCTCCGTCGATGCGGGTCTGGCGATGCCTGACTTTCGCGCCTCCGAGCGTACCTTTCAGTTGCTCACGCAAGTTGCCGGTCGCGCCGGTCGCGGCACGCTCGCCGGGCGCGTCATGATCCAAACCTACCACCCGGAACACTATGCGCTCCGCCACGCCTGCGCGCAGGACTTCGACGCTTTTTTTGCGGAGGAGATTCGCTATCGCCAGACGCTCAGCTATCCGCCCTTCGTCTCGCTCGCGTCGCTTCTCATCCACGGCGAAGATTTAACGCGCGTACAATCAACCGCCGCAGAAATTAAACAAGCGCTCGACCATGCCAATGCGGATCGCGCCTGCCGCATTCTCGGCCCCGCGCCCGCCCCGCTCGCGCGTCTGCGCGGCGAACATCGTTTCCAAATTCTACTCAAGGCGCGCAATCGCACGCGCATGCGCGCCGTGCTCGACGTGGCTCTCGCGGAAGCGGGCGCATCGCGCAATTGCGATCTGCACAGCGTCAACGTCGAGATCGATCCGGTAAATTTAATGTAGGAGATGCATGCGCTTTAGCAGTGAACTGCGAGCGCATGTTTTTTTTCAGTATGAGACTTTCAGAGTTAGCCCGATTGACCAAAGCATCTATCGAAGGCGATACAGGAGACATGGAGATCAGCGGCGCGGACGGACTCGACGAGGCCGGCGCGGGGCACATCACTTTCCTCGCCAATCCGCGTTACACGCCGCGCGTGCAGACGACGCGCGCCTCCGCCATCTATCTCGCCGAGGGCGTCGAAGCCGGAAGAGAAATAGCCGTCCTCCGTGCGCGCGATCCTTATCTCGCATATACGCGCGCCCTGCGTCTCTTCCATCCCGAACCAAAGGTCGAAGCGTTCGTTCACCCCTCGGCGATTATCGATCCTTCCGCACGCATCGACGCGCGCGTCTGGATCGGCGCGTGTGTCGTCGTCGGTCAGGGCGTCGAGATCGCGGCGGGCGTGCGCATTTATCCGAACGTGACAGTTTATGATCATGTGCGAATCGGCGAGGATTCGACGATTCATTCAGGAGTCGCTTTGCGCGAAGGGACACAGGTTGGGGCGCGAGTCCGAATTCATAACAACGTCGTCGTCGGCTCGGACGGTTTTGGCTACGCGAAGGATGAAGAACGCCGCTGGTTGAAAATTCCGCAGGCCGGGCGCGTCATCGTCGAAGACGATGTGGAGATCGGCGCGGGCACGACCATTGATTGCGCCTCGGTCGGCGAGACGCGTATCGCGCGCGGAGCGAAGATCGACAACCTCGTGCAGATCGGCCACTCCTGCACCGTCGGGGAAGACGCTTTACTCTGCGCGCAGGTCGGCCTCGCGGGAAGTTCACACATCGGCCATCGCGTGATCCTCGCGGGACAGGCGGGCGTGGCCGGTCATCTCACCATCGGCGACGACGCGGTGCTCACAGCCAAGAGCGCCACCAGCCACAATGTCGCGCCTGGCAAAATGCTCTCCGGCATCCCGGCTTTCGATAATCGCGAGTGGCTGCGCTCCATCGCCGCCTTCCGTCGGCTCGGTGAAATGCAACGCACGATTCGTCAATTGGAAGCGCGTCTCGCCGCGTTAGAAAAAAATCTTTCCCCCGACTGAAATATTTCTTGACAACTTCGAGACCTGAGACAGATAATAGTTTTGAAATTGGATTTCAATTTCGCTCATCGCAAGATTAAGCATTCATCAAAGTTATTCTTCAAGTTTTTATTTCAAGGAGCAGCCTGAGTGACATCCTCGAATCAAGCGGTGGCCTATGTCGTCGCGTCAAACCGCACAGACCGCCAGATCGAAGTCGTGATAGAAGAGCAAGCGGGTGTTGCACATGTCGCGCTTCGCCTTTCGACCTGGACGGAGAATCTCGGATGGTGCTGTCAGAAAACGATCAACCTTGAGAGCGAGCAACTCGATGATTTGCATCACGCGATCACCGTTGCGCGTCATCGCCTGAATCGCAAGCGCGGGGAAGTTGGACAGTTTACAGAGGCTGCACAGGTCATTGAATTTCCGATGATCGGTTGAACTTCCATCCACGTAAAAGCAGAAAAAGCGGTCAGCAGCATAAATGTCTGCTGACCGCTTTTCAACCTTCCAGCGCTTTGCTTTTTAACTAACCTGCTTGAGCGTGATCCGCTCTTTCGTCACGTTCGCTTTGCGCTCGGAGGTCAATTTTTCCAGCTCATCGACGTGTAGCTGCTCGTTGTAAATGCGCTCTTCGAGTTGGAAGCGCGTCGGCAATTCTTCGTCTCCACAGGCTTCCCAAGCGGCCATATACGCCTTAAGCGCCTCGCGTTCCAACTCCAAATCCTGTCGCAGCATTTCGACCAGATCGGTTGACTGTCGAATCATGGCAGGCTCGACCGTCGGCAGCCCTCCCAACGCGACGATCTTATCGCCGAGCGTGATCGCGTGTTCCTGCGATTCCTCGCCTTGTTTGCGAAAATACTTGCGATAAACCTCGCGCTCGACTCCCGTCACCAAAAAGCTGTGCTGCATGTACTGAATGACACCGCCTAACTCAAGACTGAGTGCCCGATTCAAATTCTCGATCAACTTTACGTTTGCCATTTGCCGTTGCCTCCAAAGACGTTTTCACTAATGTTTATAGGGTAGGCGAATGCTAACCTGCCAATAGCATCTGTGTCAAGTTAACTATTGAAATAACTATACTTAACATTGAAATCGGTTTTCAGTTGCAACAAACAGGATGATCCCGCAGGGTTCACAAAAAAATCTGTGCAAATTGGAAGGGGAGGTCAAGGTGGGTGCTGCCGCACATGGCCTGTCGTTTAAGTGACCGCGCCGCCATCGATAATAACGACTTCGCCGTTCATGAAACTGTTGCGGTCACTGACCATGAAAGCAGCGAACTCAGCCAACTCTTCTGGGCGTCCGAGGTCTCCGCGCGGCGTCCAGCCCTTATGCATTTCGAGCAGGTGCGGCGGGAGCGTCTTTGCGAGTTCCGTGTCGAAGATTCCGGCGGCGATGGCGTTGACGGAGACGTTGAAGTTCGCCGCCTCGCGCGAGAGGCATTTGGTGAAACCGATCATCGCGGCCTTTGAAGTCGCGTAATGGACGGAGGTAGGGAGGGCGCGGATCGCGCCAATGGAAGTGATGTTGAGAATCGCTCCTTTGCGCTGCCGGATCATCTGCTTGTAGATCGGTTTCGTCACGGCGAAGAGGCTGCCGACATTCGTCCCAATTATTTCATCCCACGCGCGGTCGGTCGTGGTCGCGAAATTATCTCCGCGATTGATGGCGGCGTTATTGACAAGCACATCGATGCCACCCCATTGCTCAACCAACTGGCGTGTCAGTTTCTTCATGCCGACACGATCCGTGACCGACACTTTGAAGCCCTGCGCCCGTCTGCCGTGCGCTTCGATCTTCTGCGAGATAGACTCGGCGAGGTCGTCGCGTGAGTGATAACTGAAAGCCACATCCGCGCCTTCGCGTGCGAAGATTTCGCACATCGCCGCGCCGATGCCGCGCGTCCCCCCCGAAATAAACGCCCGCTTCCCTTCCAGCAACAGACTCAAGTTAGCCGCTCTCCAAAAAAGCCCGCTTCCTTTAACTCGAAGCAGGCGAGATGATTGAACCTGGGATTAAAGCCCGAATCTTGTTCATGCGTCAACTTCACTCGCCGTTTCGAGCACCACACAGGCGAATCAAGCCGCATGCTTATGCGATGCGAATATCGACGGCGACGTGCTCTTCTTCCGCCATCACAGGCGCGGGCAGGAGCGCAGTGATCTCTTCGACAATCCGGCGGGTCGAATGTGGGAGGGCAACCCCGGCAGTAGCCGCGCGCATTGTCGTGTAATATCGCGCGTCTTCGACCATTCGCCGAACGGCGGGCACAATGTCGCCGGCGCGCTGGAGCAAAACGCCCGCGCCGCGTTGGGCTAGCATTGTGGCCGCGCCTGCTTCCTGCGGCATCGGCGTGGTCGTCGCATCCGCGATGATCGGGACACGGCAAGCGAGAGCCTCGAAGGTGGTCAGCCCGCCTAGTTTTGAGATCATGACGTTGGCCGCGTGCATCAATTGTTCGACGTGTTCTGAGTAGCCGATGACCTTGACGGGAAAGTTCGCCCCCGCCGCAATCGTCTCGGCTTCGGCGCGCAACTCTTCGTTCCGGCCCGCGAGAAAGATGGCCTGCACGTTCAGATCGCCGCGCACGAGCTCGCGGAAAATCTCCGGGATGTTGCCGCCGCCGGCCCACCCTGCGTTGACGAAGACTGTGAACTTCTGCGGGTCGAGTCCGAGCGCGCGGCGCGCGGCCTGCGCGGCGCGCTCGTCGGGAAGCTCGAATTTCGGATGGACAGGCATTCCCGAAATCTTGATCCGCTCGGGCGCAACGCCGTAATCAATCAACTGCTGCCTGGCTTCTTCGCTCGCCACCAGATACAGACGCACATCGTCGCAAGCCCACCCGCGCCAGAAACCGTAGCACGGATCGGTGACGACCGTGACGAGCGGAATCTTATCCGCCAGTTTCAATTCTTTAAGGAGGCGCGCGAAGAAATGTTGCGTCAGCGGATGCACACTGACGACGACATGCGGACACCAACGCTCGAACAATTCTCGCGCGTAGCCGACGCTATTTCGGTAAAAGTAGTCGCGCGTCTCCGGGCGAAAGCGATTGATCGCCCAGTAGAGATACTTCATCCAATGCTGTTTGTTGCGCAGCAGCCAGTTGTAGAGATTAACGAGTTTCGCCGAAACCGAATGCGAATCTTCAATCGCGCGCACGACGCGCACGGCGTAAGAGTTCCCCGCGAAAAACTTTTGCAAGCCCGCAACAATCGCCACCGCCGCCGAGCGATGCCCGCCGCCCGTGTCGGACGAGATGATCAGGATTTTGGGAACTCTGGAACGAAACATAAGTGTAGCGGTTGAAGGTTATAAGTTAGAGATGAAAGAAGACGGTTTTGATTGTTCTCTGACCGCTAGCCTCTGACCTCTGCTTTGATGCCATCCGTTTTTGCCGCTTCAACTCCGAGCGCTTTCTGCGCTTTCTTCATTTCGCGTTCGAGCCGCTTGATCTGGATCAAGTGCTTCGGGTTGAACGGGAGCGACGGATAGTAACTGTTCGATTCGTGTGTGCAGAAACAGCCGGACTGCGCTTTCCTGCGTCGCTCCTGCATGGCGGGCGAGAGCCAGAGTTTTTGAAAATCCCAATCGTAGTCGCGCAAGTTGCCGACTGGGTCGAGGTTTTCGCACGATGACACAGTGCCTTCGTCGTAAATGACGCCGCCCGCCGTGCCCGCGTAGCAGGTCATCTGCGCCTTCTGTTCTTCCTGCGCTTTGGCGATGAGGCCGTGCATGTAAATGTCGATGGCGGCCTTGAAGAAACCGGCGTCGCCGCCGTAATTGTTCTTGAGGGCGGCGTGGCGCGAGTCGTCATCGATCATCTGCGCGAGTTTGCTGTAGCGCGAGTGATCGATGTCGAGTTCCTTCGGGTCGGCTGAAGGCGGGCGGATGTAGTTGAAGTTGACCTTATCCGGTTTGAGGTCATACTTGAGAAAATCGTACCACTCGAAGATAGTGTCTTGATTCGAGTTCATGAAGCAGGTGCAGGTCTGGATGTCGAGCCGCCCGTATTCGCGTTTGATCTGTTGAAGTTGCCGGGCAGTGTCAATGGCGATTGACCACGAACCGGTTTTCTGGCGAATCTTCTCGTGTTGGCTTTCGAGTCCGTCGATGCCGAGCGCGACCGTCACGTTCAGGTTCGGGCACTCTTCGAGTAAGCGCGTCACGTCGGGCATAATGCGCTTCTGGATTTGCCCGTTCGACATCAGATAGACCGATTCGAGCTTATTGTTCTCATAAAAAGCGCGGACGATCTCCGGCAAATCCTTGCGCGTGAAAGGCTCGCCGCCCGCCAGAATCAGGACGCCGAGGTTGCCGCCGAGCGTCTCGGAAATGCGTTCGATTTCGTGCGTCTTCATTTGCAGTTTCTTGCGCGGGCGGTCGTCGAGTTCATCCGTGAAGAAACAGTGCGTGCAGCGCATATCGCAGACGGACGTGACGAGGATGTTCAGGAGCACGGGCGCAAAGGGCTGGCCGAGCGCGAGTTTCGCGTAACGCTTTAATAATTCTTTAGTCGTGTAATCCATCTCAAGCCTTTACCAAAAAAAACCGCGCACACAGGTCTCGCGCGGATGAGCGTCGCACACAAGGCGACAGGAGAATGTACCCGTCAGCGCGGCAAAAGGCAAACTTTTCCGCCTTCGACGCCGCGCTCCCCGACTTTGATGCTAATTTCCGTTCTCGCGCTCGCCGCGAATTTTTAGCCCCAGCGAGCGCATCCGGCGGTAGAGGTGGCTGCGGTCCATGCCCATGAGTTCGGCGGCGCGCGTGACGTTGCCCTCGGCTTCGGCCAGTTTGCGCCGGATAAATTCGCGTTGATGCGCCTCGCTCGCCTCTTTGAAGGAGGAGAAACGGAACGGCGTGACGGGCGGCTCTTCGCCGCCGAGAGACGGCAGATCGCTCGCGTGGACTTTCGTCTTGCCGTGCATGATGACGACGCGCTCGACCGTGTTGCGCAGTTCGCGCACGTTCCCCGGCCAAGTGTAATTTTGCAGCGCGTCCATCGCTTCGAGTTCAAAACGCTTCGGCGACTTGGCATAATTCGTCGAAAATTTTCGATTGAAATGTTCAATAAGCAAGGGCACATCCTCCAGACGGTCGCGCAAGGGTGGCACTTCAAAAGGAATGACGTTCAAGCGGTAGAACAGATCGGCGCGAAAGCTTCCCTGCTCGATTTCATCCTCCAACCGCTTGTTCGTCGCCGCCACCACGCGCACGTCAACGCTCACGGACGCGCCGCTCCCCACGGGCGCAAAACGCTGCTCTTCCAGCACGCGTAAAACTTTCGCCTGCGTGCGTGCGCTCATGTCGCCCACTTCATCCAGAAACAACGTCGCGCCGTCGGCCAACTCAAACTTGCCGCGCTTGGCGGCGGTCGCTCCCGTGAACGCTCCTTTGACGTGCCCGAACAGTTCCGATTCGATCAACTCTTCCGGGATGGCCGCGCTGTTCACCTCGATAAAAGCCGCGCCCGCGCGCCGCGATTGCCCATGAATCGCACGCGCCACCAATTCCTTGCCGGTCCCCGATTCCCCGTAGATCAAGACGCGCCCGTCCGTCGGTGCGACCGCCGCGATCTGCTTTCTCAAGGCACGCATCGCCACCGACTCGCCGACCATCGCATACTCTTCATTTACCTCAGCGGCGAGCGTCGCGTTCGTGCGTTCGAGCGCGCGTTGGCGCAGCGCGTTGCCCACGGTGAGCACGATCCTTTCGATGGAGAGTGGTTTCTCGATGAAATCAAACGCGCCGAGTTTCGTGGCGCGCACGGCGGTTTCGATGTTGCCGTGGCCTGAGATCATCACGACCGCGCAATCCGCGCCCGCCGCTCCGAGCCGCGAGAGCGTCTCCAACCCGTCGATGCCGGGCAGCCATACGTCAAGCAAGACGCACCCGTAAGTCCGTCGCTCAAAGGCGCGCAGGCATTCTTCGCCCGATGCCACGGCATCGGTCACAAAGCCCTCGTCTTCGAGCACCCCGCGCAACGTTTCGCGGATGCCCCGTTCGTCATCGACAATGAGAATTGATTCAGACATGAGGAACATTCAGCGATCAGTCGTCAGCGTTCAGCCGCCCGGTGTGAGCAACAACAAGTTGATGGCTGACGGCTAACGATTGATCGCTTCTCGTTTCATCCGTGACGGGAATTTCAACCAGCAGTTTTGCGCCGCGCGGATGATTGACTTCGGCGCGGATACGCCCGCCGTGCTCGTTGACGATGCGTTGGACGATGGCGAGGCCGAGACCTGTGCCGCGCCCGCGCGTCGAGAAATAAGGTTGAAAGAGACGCGGGAAGTCGGAGCGTTCGATGCCGTGCCCGGTGTCCCCGATTTCGATGAGCAGCATGCCGCGCGCCGGATCGTGCCCCGTCGCGACGGTGATGCGCCGTTCGCCTTCGGCCCCAGTCATCGCTTCGAGCGCGTTGTCGATCAAGTTGACGATGGCGCGACGCATCTGTTCGGCGTCGAGCAGGCCGGGCGGCAGCGTGCGCGCCAGATGCACGTCCAGACGCACGTTCTCCAGACGATCTTCATAGAGCGCGACGGCTTGCCGGACCACCTCATTCAAATCCGCCGCTTCGAGGCGCGCGTGCGGCAGCCGCGCGAAACGAGAAAACTCATCCACCATCGCTTTCAAGCCCGCGACCTCGCGCGTGATCGTCGTCGTGCATTCTTCGACCACCCGCGCCACGCGTTGCATCTCGGCGCGCTGCGTCCCGAGGCCAACCGCGTCGCCTTTGGATAAGACCTCACCCTCGGCTCCGTTTCCGTTCAGCATACGCCGGAAGTTGCGCGCGATGCGTTCGGCTGAGAGTTGGATGGGGGTCAGTGGATTTTTTATCTCGTGTGCCATGCGGCGGGCGACTTCGCTCCACGCCGCGGCGCGTTGGGCGGCGAGCAACTCGGTCAGGTCTTCGATGACGAGCACCACGCCGCGCGCCTTTTCCGCCGAACTTGCGCCGAGCGCGGTGGCCGTCAACGCGACAGGCAGGACGCCGCCTTCGGGCGACGCTGCCGCGCCCCGCGCCAGTTCCATCTGCCACGCCGCGCGCCCCGTTCTCCGCGCACGCATGAGCACGCCTTCGAGCACGAGATGATCCTCGAAATCCAGCAACTCCCTGAGCGGCGTCCCGGCGGCGGGCGCGTTCGCGAGTCGCAACATGAGAGTGGCGGCGGCGTTAATGGTCGTCACGCGGTTCTCGTCATCAAGCGAGATGACGCCGGTGGAGAGCGACTCCAATACTGTCTCGATGTAGTTGCGGCGTTCGTCGAGCGCGAGATTTTTTTCGCGCAACTCGCTCGCGCCCGCTTCGATGCGGCGGCGGTTCTCGCCGAGTTGCGCCGTCATTTGATTGAAAGAAGCGGCGAGAATGGCGAGTTCGTCGTCGCCGATGGTCGCCACGCGATGATCGAGATTGCCGCGCGCCACTTCGTCAGCCGCTTCCGCCAGCGCACGAATCGGCTTGCCGATGCCGCGCGCCAGATGAATCGCGCTCCACGTCGCGGCGAACAGCAGTAACATCGTCATCAACCCGATGGTAGAAAGTCCGAGCGCGCGAATCTTGCGCTGTTTCAGGCGCAACTCCTCAAACGTTTCCGAAGCAGCGACGATGCGCTCCAGACTAATCTTGACGTGGCTCGCACGCGCCGCCAAAAGGCGGCGGCCATCTCCAAGCGTTACCACCGCCGTGATGAACTTGCTGTCAAACGCGCCGCCTTTTCCTGCGGTCAAACTCATCTCACGCGCCTGGTCCAACTCTGCCTCCAACTCACCCGCGCGCGAGTTGAATGAAGGGGCCGCGCTTTGCGTGATGATTGTTCCGTCCGGCGCAAGCAATCGCAGGGCGTCAAAGTGCCCGGTCTCCGCCCACGACTCCAGATTTGGCGGCGCGCTCTGCGTCGTCTCTAGTTGTCGAGTCGCCACTACATTCTGCATCGCCTCGCTCTCGAAGTGCTTTGCGACGAGCGAAGTCTGTTCCTGTAGATGTCGCACCTGCTCGTGTATGTCTTCGCGTTGCGCATCGCGCGCCACTCGCTGCACATCTTCGGGCAAGCGCCCGAACCATTTTTCGAGCGAGCGGTTAAGGAAGTGATAGGAGAAGAGAGCCATCGCCGTGATCGGCAACAAACTCACCGTGATGAAATAAACGACGAGCCGCGTCTTGATCTTCGAGCCGAGTTCGCCCGCCCGCCGCTCGCGCCGCAACTTCAACAGATTGCGCACGAAAATGAAAGTGAAAATGATGAACGCGATGAAGTTGAGCGACGACAGCGCATAGAGCAGCAGCGTGTCGGCGGCGGTGTCGGGCGTCACCACTTCCCACAGCCCGAAGACCTGTAACGCCACCAGGACGAAGAGCAGTGAGAGCACAAGACTCCCCAACAGCCACGGCGCGCTACGTCGCTTTGTCTGCGCGCCGGTCAACTCTTCCGGGGTTGGTTGATGTGCTTCTTTACTCATCACGTTTGCGAATTTCAGAGTTTAACACGCGCCGTTGCAGCGGGACATATCTCCGTCTCACCGTGGTGTCAGGACAGATTTTATAAACCATGTACTTACAGCATTTACGCAGGACTCTGGAAACTGAACAGCAATTCTCGATTTAGAAATTGACGACGCGGAGCAGCCTCTCGACTGGCTTGGAACTGTTGAAAATAGTCTCAAAACGCCGGGGCGTTTCAGCCAAAGTCGCTCCGAATTTTGAGGCCATCAGGCCAAACTGAGAATTGCTGGCTGCCCAAAGACATTGCTTCGATCTATGAGGCAGCTACGGCGATCAAGAGCAAAGCGCTCGCAGGCTGTAGCATATAGCGACTAAGCGAAGATCGTGCGTATAAACACCGAACAACCGACTGCTGACAACCCACGATTATCCATCACTCCGAGTTTCTCATCGTCGCCCTCAATTCGCGCCAACTGACTGCGCCTTCGCGGATCAAGCGCGCTTCTTCCCCTCTGACATCAAGCACGGTTGAAGGCTCCAGCGTCCGGGCCGCGCCGCCGTCAACGATAAGCGCGAGTCCGGCGGGGAACGTTCGCGCGACATCTTCTGCCGAGCAGGCGGGCGCCTCTCCCGCACGATTCGCACTCGTCGCCGTCAACGCGCCGCCGCACGCGCGGACCAAAGCGCGCACCTTTTCGTCGTCCGGCAACCGCAGCCCGATCGTTCCCGTTCCCGCTGTCAACTCGGGCAGGACATCAGAGCGCGCCGCGACCACCAGCGTCAACGCCCCCGGCCAATGACGCGCGCTCAAACTGTCGAACAACTTCGTGCGGTGCGCGACGAACCGCCCCGCTTCTTCCCTCTCGCTGATGACGACGAGGATCGGCTTGCCGTCTTCTCTGCCCTTCAACGCGAGCAGCGACCGCAGCGCCTCCCGGTTGAACGGGTCGGCCCCAAGCCCGTAAAACGTGTCGGTGCGAAAGCCGATGACGCCGCCCGCTTTGATGAGCGCGGCGGCGCACCGGCGCGTCCGCAGGTTATCTTTCAAATTCGTTATCAAGCGTCGTGCGCGTGGAAACCCGATTACCGGAGACAAATCTATCGTGTCGCGTCAGCGGGTCGTCCGGTTGCGCGATTTATCTTTGTGCCGTTCGATTGCCAGTTCGATGAGGCGGTCGATGACTTTTGCGAAGGAGAGGCCGGAAGCCGCCCAGAGTTTCGGATAGCCGGAGACTTCGGTGAGGCCGGGGCTGGTGTTGAGTTCGTTGATGAAGAGTTCGTTGGTCTCGCGCTGGAGGAAAAAATCCACGCGCGCGAGTCCCGTGCCGTCGATGACTTTGAAAGCCTCGACGGACATGCGCCGGATGCGCGCGGCCAGTGACTTCGAGACGGGTGCGGGCACGACGAATTCGACGTGCCCCGTGTTGCTGTATTTCTCCGTGTAGTCGAGAAACGCGCCCTGCTCATCGTGGACGAGGTACTCGCCCGGCAGACTCGCCTCCGGTTCATCGTTGCCGATGACGGCGCATTCTATCTCCCGCGCGTCGAGTCCTTCCTCCACGATCACTTTTCGGTCGTAACGTGCGGCCAAATCAATCGCTGCTTCGAGCGTGCGCCGGTCGGTGGCTTTCGAGATGCCGACAGAGGAACCAAGATTCGCCGGCTTGACGAAGCACGGATAGCCGATTTGCCGCGCCGCGCGCCGCACGACGCCCGCGCGGTCGCGCTCCCACTCCGCGCGGAGAAACCAGATGTGTTTGCAGATCGGCAGACCCGCTTCGCGAAACAGCATTTTCATCGTCACCTTGTCCATCCCGCAGGACGAGGCGAGCACGCCGCAGCCGACGTATGGAATATCGGCCATCTCGAAGAGACCCTGAATCGTGCCGTCTTCGCCATAGGTTCCGTGCAGCACCGGAAAAATCACATCGACGGGCAACGTCGCGGAAGGCTCGTTGCCGTCGGCGTCAAAGGCTCTCAAACCGGAACGCGAAGGATCGCCCATGATGGTGAGAGCTTCCCTTTTTTCTTCCATCTCCTGCGGCAGACGATTCGCCGCTGTGTCCGGCAACAACCCCATCGCGGCGGCGGGAGACAGCCACTCTCCCGTCTGCGTTATCGCAATTGGAATCACTTCGTACTTACGATGATCCATCGCTTCGATCACCGCCTGGCCCGAACGCAGAGACACTTCATGCTCGCCCGAACGCCCCCCGAAGACCACCCCGACTCTGATTTTTCTTTTCAATCCATGTTCCCAATCGGTGATTAAGTGATGAGTGATAGATGATAGGAGGAAAACCGATTTCTTGCTCCTACTCACCTATCACTCATCACCTATCACTCTAAAGAATCGTCTTGCCCATCACCGATAAAATGAGTTCGACGCCGAGTTCCGCTGTGCGGTTGTGGCTATCGAGAGCGGTGTTGATTTCGACCACCTCGAACGCGATCATCCCGCCCGCTTCCGCTATCTTCTCCATCGCGAGATGCGCCTCGCGATAAGTCAACCCGCCGCGCACGACCGTGCCCGATCCCGGCGCGTCGCCCGGGTCGAGCGCATCAACGTCCATCGTGACGAAATAGCCGCCCGGTGCTTGGCTCGCAATCGCAATCGCGTCATCGACGCACGCGCGCATCCCGCGCTCGTCGAGTTCGCGCATGGTGAAGAAACGCAGGTCGAGTCGGCGGATCAATTCGCGCTCCGCCGGGTCGAGATCGCGCGCCCCGATGTGCGCGCAGTAACGCGGGTCGAGTTTGGGCGCGAAATTCGCGATATGCGTCAACTCCCGTGCGCCGTAGCCGAGCAGGGCCGCCAGCGGCATGCCGTGGACGTTGCCGGAGAAAGTCGTCTCTGGCGTGTTCATGTCGGCGTGCGCGTCGAACCAGATGATGCCGATGGGTTGCTGCCGCTCGTGAAAGAAAGAGGCAGCGCCCGAGATCGACCCGGCGGCGATGCTGTGGTCGCCGCCTAAAATGATCGGAAACTCGCCCGCGCTCATCACCTTTTGCACTTCCGCCGCGAGTTCCTCACACGCGATGCTGACTTCGCGCAGGTACTTCGCTTTGTCCTGCGGCGCGGCGATGGTCTGCGGTCGCTCCAAACGCATGTCGCCGAGGTCACGCACTTCATAGCCGAGCGAGGCGAGGCGTTGATTGAGCCGTGCAACGCGCATCGCTGCCGGGCCGAGATCAACTCCCGCTGTGCCCGCGCCGAAACTGAGCGGCACGCCGATGATGCTCACACGTCGCCCCTCTCCGGGTCGAATGTTGATGAGGGAAGATTTCGTCTGTTCGCTTAAAGCTGACATAGTTCTCCGTGCGACGGGATGATTCTCACCTGCCCATGTTGAGGTTGAAGCCACTGCCGCCGCTTGATTGGGTTGGGAAGAAAGGCTTCAACAGTCCCGCGAAGGCCGCGAGGTTGCGCGTCTGGATCAACAACTCGCCGGGGCCGTTGAACTCCGCGACGATGCCCTCGCCGCTCACCATCGTGCGGAAGAAACCCGATGCGGCTTTGCGTAGCTCATACCCCATCGCCGCTTCCCACGCGACGAGATGCCCGGTGTCCACCACGTAGCGTTCGCCCGGTTGCAACCGCTTCCGGTGAATCGCGCCGAAGGACGAGAGCAGCAGCAATCCGCTCCCCGACACCTGGAGGACGAATAAGCCCTCGCCACCGAAAAAAGTCTTCGCCCCGCCCCACTTCGTATCGATCACCAGATTGGCATCGCCCGCCAGGTACGAACTTGATTGCACCATGAACATCTGGTTGCTCATTTCAATGGCGGCGATGTCGCCGGGGCCGCCCGGGGCGAACGAAACTTCGCCGGGGCCGCCGCGCGCCGTGAACGTCGAGACGAAAGCCGACTCACCGCCGACCGCGCGCTTCAATGCGCCCATCAACCCGCCTTTCATCTGCGACTGCAATTCCACATTGGCCGACATCGAAACCATCGCCCCCGCTTCCGCGAGAATCGATTGTTCCGCCTGCAACTGCACGACGGCCAGCGCGAACGACGGCTGATGCAAAACTTCAAAACTGTAGCCGCGCCCCTGCCCGCGCGAATCGTTGTCGATGTGGATGCCCTGACTTGCTGCAGGTCCACCTCCTCCGCTCTCCGGGTGGGGGACAGTTCGCTGGGCGTTCGTGCGCGTCCCGCAGGCTCCGCAAAACTGTGCGCCGCCGATCAAGCCCGCGCCGCAATTCGGGCAATTCATACTCTCACTCCTTTCGTCTTTTCCACGATGATCCTGACCGCCTCTTCCGCCGTCTCTGCCAGATCGAGCAGCCCCACATCTCTGTCGCTGACGACCAGATTTTGCCGCCAACATTCGACAACCGGCGGCCAGCAATCGCCGAGCAGTACCAGCGGGCGCGGCTCGATGACGCGCGTTTGCAGTTTGTTCCAGACGAGCGAAAGTTCCGTCACCGTGCCCATCCCGCCGCGCACCGCGATGAAACCGACCGAGCGCAAAATCAGGTGTTGCAAGCGGTCGTAGAAATGCGGCGTCGCCACTTTGTCCGTCAGATAGCGGTTCGGCTCCTGTTTGAATTGATTCATCACGATGCCGAGCACGCGCCCCCCGCGCTCGTGCGCGCCGCGACTCGCCGCCTCCATCACGCCCAGATAGCCGCCCGTGCAGATCGTAAAACCCGCTTCAGCCAGAAGCTGCCCGATGCGTCGCGCCTGCCCGTACTCTGCGCAACTCTCGTCGCACTTCGACCCGCCGAAAATCGTCACGATGCGTTCCTGTGTAGCGTCCATCAAACGTTTCTCCCCTCGTTCATTTATGGCCTGAGACGGTTCAGCATGCGCGGGAACGGAATGGTTTCGCGGACGTGCTCGATGCCGCACATCCATGTGACGCAACGTTCGATGCCCATGCCGAAGCCCGCGTGCGGGACGCTGCCGTAGCGGCGTAAATCCAGATACCACTCGAAAGCTGCGCGCGGCAGTTCATGCGCCGCGATCTGTTGTTCGAGAAATTCGAGCGAAGTGGCGCGCTGGCCGCCGCCGATCACTTCCCCGTATCCTTCCGAAGCCAACACGTCAACGCCCAGCGCCAATTCGGGACGGTCGGCGTCGCGCTCCATGTAGAAGGCTTTCACCGCCGCCGGATAGCGATGCACCATCACCGGCTTCTCAAATTGATTGGAGATGTAAGTCTCATCCGGCGCGCCGAAGTCGCCGCCCCATTCAAAACGCGCTTCGAGTTCACCGCGCGCGTGCGCATCTTGCAGCATACGCACGGCCTCGTCGTAGTGCAGGCGCGGAAACGGCGGCATGATCAATTCCAGTTTCGCCCGGTCGCGTTCGAGCACTTTTAATTCTTCTCCCCGCTCAGCCAGCACGCGACCTGCGATGTAGGCGAGGAAACGCTCGCACAAGTTCATCACGTCGTCGAGCGTGGCGAAAGCCATTTCAGGCTCGACCATCCAGAACTCGGTCAGGTGGCGGCGCGTCTTCGAGCGTTCGGCGCGGAAAGTCGGGCCGAAGCAATAGACTTTGCCGAACGCGGCGGCGGTCGCTTCGTTGTAGAGTTGACCGGATTGCGTTAGATAGGCTTTCTCGTCGTTGAAATAATCGACTTCAAAGAGCGTCGTCGTGCCTTCGCAAGCGGCGGGCGTCAGGACGGGAGCATCGCAGAGCGTGAAGTTGTCGTTATCGAGAAAGTCGCGCACAGCGCGCACGACCGTGTGACGCACTTTTAAAATCGCGTGCTGACGACGCGAACGCAGCCACAGATGACGGTGGTCCATCAAAAATTCTGTGCCGTGCTCCTTCGGCGTGATCGGGTAACCTTCCACCGCTTGCAACACTTCCGCGCCTGAGACATCGACTTCATAGCCGCCCGGCGCGCGTTCGTCCGCGCGCACCGTGCCGCGAATCGTAAGGGCGGTTTCCTGCCCCAGATTCTTGAGCGCATCCCACACTTCTTCCGGCACGCCTTTTTTGAAGACGACGCATTGCACGATGCCCGTCCCGTCACGCAGTTGCAAAAACAGCAATTTCCCGCTCGAACGCAAATTGTAGAGCCAGCCGCGCAAGGTCACTTCCGCGCCGGCATGCTGCGACAGTTGATTGATATAGACCTGCGGCACACTCTTCTCCGCGACCGTCTCTTCCGCCCCTTCGATTTTTTCTGTTGCCATTGCTGTCTTTTACCGCTTTCAAATTACGAATTTATTAAGGCCGGTTCACATCCATTTTACTGTTCGCAGACGCGCTCTCGTATCTTCTCGCGTAAGGCGGGAAAACGCTCCAGCCACTCGGTCGCCTGCGAGACGATCTTGAGCATCGGGTCGATGAAGTGCGCGTAAGTTTCGCCGCGCCCGCACACGCCGCTTTGATAGGAAAACGTCCCGACCGCCTTCAAACAACGCTGCACCGTCATCAACCGGAACTCGCGCGCGAACTCGTCCGGGTCGAGAGCATCCAGACCTCTCTGCCGCCGTTCCTCCAAAAAATACAGCCGCCGCTCGCGTATCTCCGCCAGCGAGGGAAGACCGGTTTGCCGGTCGAGGAGCAATGACACGAGGTCGTAGCTCGATGGCCCCATCCGCGCGTCTTGATGGTCGATGATGCGCAGGCGTTTTTTACCATCGACGAGCAAATTCGCCGTGTGAAAATCCCGGTGGCAGAGCACGCGCGGGCGCAGTGCTAATTCTGCCGCCAGATCGTTGAGTTCGGCGCGCAATTCCGCTTCCTCGCTGTGCTTCAAAGTCTCGCCGCGATAGCTCTTAAAATAGTGTTCGAGAAAATAGTTGAGTTCCCAGAAAAGTTTGGCTTCGTCGAAGGCGAGACGGCTGGCGATGGAGTTGCGCTCGTAGGCCAGCGTGGTCGCCGCCTGGATGTCGGCGATAAGCGCGATGGCTCCTTCGACATAAACTTCACGCTCATCCTCGCTCTTGTTTTCAAAGACGCGGCGGAGTTGGCGGTCGCCTAAATCTTCCTGCACGATGATCCCGTGGTGGGCATCCACATCCAAAATTTCCGGCACGGGCAGATGCGCCGCCACAAAGAGTTGGGTGATATCGAGGAACGGATGAATTTCCGGGTCGAAAGGTTCCGGGTAGACGGCGGCGATGGCGGTGACGCCTCTGTGCCACGGCAGGCGGAAATATTCGCGGGTCGAGGCATCGGGCGTCAGGGCGACGATTTTTTCCGCGTCCAGTCCGGCGCGCACGAGATAGGCGCGTAGCCTTTCGTGCGCTGAAGAGAGAAACGCATTCGCAGTGATGGCCGAAGGATGGCTCATGTGATATATGACACGGGGCGGAGAGCCGGTTCAAGCGGAATTGCCGCTCGCGAACAAAAGCTTCGTTTTCTGCCCGTTGTCTGTGCTTATTTAGGAGCGGGCGGAATTGTATCACTGCACCAGTGAGACGACAAAATTGTCGCCCTCAACCACACCGTTGAGAGCCTTCGCGGGCCGCTCCGCGCCCATCACTAACTCCGCGCGCACGACCGCCGCATCCTCGATTACGTCGCCGCGATGAATCTGAACCCCTGCGCCGAGGATCGCGCGTCGCACGCCTGCGCCCGCCTCGACGCGCACGTTTTCCCACAGGATCGACTCGCGCACGTCTGCTCCCGGTTCGATCAACGAATTCGCTCCCATCTCAACGTCGCGCCCCTCGCCTTTCATCAGACTCAGGCTGATGTCGCGGTAGCGCCGGATGGTGGAGAGTTCGTGCCACATTCCCACGCCGAGATGAGCCGCGATGCGCTCGCCCCTGGCGATGGCAGGAAGGTACACGTCCGTCACTGAATGGGAAAAAACGCCGCGCGGGATGTAAGAGAAGATTCGCGGCTCAAGAATCTGAATGCCTGTGAACATCAACGGCAAAGCGTCGTCTATATTAGTCGATTGGGAAGCCTTGCCGCTCGCGTTTTGCGCCCCGTCCGCTTCCCGCTCCGCTCTGCTCATGACAGAAGTGCGCGCCGCACTTCTGTCATGAGCAGACGCGAGCGCAGGATAGCCGCCGAAACTTTTGATCAAACCGTTCTCGGTCTCGACCGTGCTGTAGCGTTCGCGTTCCGTATTATGTCTGAGCACGAGCGTCGCCAGCGCGCGTTCGCGCCGGTGCGTGTCGAGGGCGGCGGCGAGGTCGATGTCGGTGGCGATCTTGCCGTTGACGACGATGAACGTCTCGCCTTCAAGATACTCGCGCGCGTTGTCGAGCGCGCCGCTCGTGCCTAAAATTTCCGGCTCGTCGATATAGCTCAAATTCACGCCGAAGGTGCGGCCATCGCCGAGGACGGCGCGCACCGATTCGGATTGATGATGCAGATTGACGATGATCTCCCGGCAACCGAAGCGCGCCAGGTACTGCGCGACATACCCGACGAGCGGGCGATTCATGAAAGGCAACGCAGGCTTCGCGCGGTCGAGCGTGAGCGGCCAGAGACGTGTGCCGTAACCGGCGGCTAGAATCATCGCACGCATAAATTTAATTCGTGAACCGGCATGGCGAGTGACAAGGGGAATACTTAAAAACTGAAGCGGGAGCGGCAACCAACATTCTTCTCAGACCGTGACTTCAACGCTTGATCAAGAGGCTTGGGCGGCGTCGCGGATGGTGAGATCGAAAGTGCCGGGGGCGACTTTGCGGAAGCGTCGATTACGATTGAGCGAGACGGCGATGCTGATCGTCGGATTGTGACCGTTGAAGGGAAAGCCGCCTTCGAGCAGACGATTGTAAATTTCGTTGACGTGAAGCGGTGCGCCCGCTTCGCGCAGCAGGAGCGCGGTGGCCTGCGGGATCGTGCGGTCGAGAAAACGTTCGCTCGTCGCTTCCAGATCGGAACGCACGGGGGGCAACGTCGAACGCGGCCCGGTTTGATAGCGCGGCGGCTGGTTGTTGCGCGTGTGCGATTCATCGCGACGCAGCGCCACTTCAATTTCCGCATCTGAGGGCGACGAATGCGTCGGCACGTTGTTGAGCACGGAGGAGAGGATGCGAAACATCGCCGCCTCGGTCTGCGTCGCGATGGCATCCATCTCGCCGAGTTCGGTGCGCAACTTTTCCGCTTCCAGTTCGAGGTCGGCGAGGCGTGCGGCCAGACGGTTTCGCGTCGCGCGCGTCTGGCGCAAACTCTGCTCAAGCGTGGCAAGAAGAGTATCGTCAGGCATATGAGCAAGGGATGAGGGATGAGGGATGAGGGATGAAAATAAATTGACTGTAGTTGATCAATTCTGTATTCATCCGTAGCCTCTCTGCCTTCATCGATTTTGTTTTACCGGTCGCGTTCGATGATGAAAGTGGGAATTGAACTTAAGGCCTCACGGTACTTTGTGTCAGGCAATGCGTCAAGAGATTTCCGGGCGGCGGCAGCGAAATCGTTGGCCCGGCGGCGTGCCCGCGCGAGCGCGCCCGACTGTTCCGCCGCTTTCATCAGGGCGGCGCGCGTGATGGCTTCATAACTTCCCTCGCGCATCACGGTTTGGACGGCGGCCCGCCGTTCGCGCTCCGTCTCCAGCAGGTAAATGAGCGGCAGCGTCAACTTGCCTTCGAGCAGATCGACGCCCGCGGCTTTGCCGAGCGCGTCGTTTGTAGCGGTGAAATCGAGCAGATCATCGACGAGTTGGAAGGCCACGCCGAGATTCATCCCGTAATCGCGCAACGCGAGTTGCGCCGCCGAATCCGCGCTGCCGAGAATGGCTCCGATCTCGCAGCACGCGCTGAATAGATAAGCCGTCTTGCGCCTCAGGATGTCGAAATACTGTTCTTCCGTCACGTCGGCGCGACCGAGCATCGTCAATTGCAACAACTCGCCTTCCGTCATCCGGCGCGTCACGGAGGTCAGGATGTCGAGCACGGGCAGAGAGCGTTCGGCAAGGCTGTTTTCAAAAGCCGACATGTAAAGCCAATCGCCCATCAGCACTGCCGTCTGGTTGCCGAAGCGACTGTTGATCGAAAGACGGTTGCGGCGCGTCTCCGCATTATCGATGATGTCGTCATGCACCAAGGTCGCCGTATGCAGAAACTCCATGACGGTCGCCATGCGGATCGTGTTGAAGCGTGAAGCATCGCCGCCGACGGCAGAGGTGGCGAGGAGCGTGAGGGCGGGGCGCACGCGTTTGCCGCCGGAAGCCCGCAGGTAATCGCCGATGTAAGAGATGACTTGAATGTTCGAGCGCGCCTGTCGCTCAAATTCTGCTTCGACCGCAGCCAACTCCTGTGTTATCAGGCTAAAGATGCGCCCCGCCGTTAAATGCGGTTCTTCAATCGCGGCTGGATGACTAGAGATGCTCATAGATGGCGGAAGGAGTCTGGAGTTTAGAGTCTTTGATTTTGACTCCAGACTCCAGACTTCCCCTAATTCGATCTGTAATTGGTGTACTGCATATTGATGTTGAAATCTTTGCCTTTGAGTATGGCGATGATCTCTTGCAGCGTGTCGCGGTCGCGGCCTGTGACGCGAACGACATCGCCCTGAATCGAGGCTTGAACTTTCGCCTTGCTGTCTTTGATGTACTTGATGATCTCTTTGGCCTTCTCAATGGGAATGCCCTGTTGAACGGCGACCCTCTGGCGGACGGTTCCGCCCGCCGCCGGCTCGATCTTACCGTAGCTGAAAGCCTTGAGCGGCACGCTGCGCCTGACTAACTTCTGCTGCAAAATATCGTTCATATTGCGCAGTTTCGTTTCGTCTTCGGCGGTAAGGATGAGGTCGTTTTCCTCCAACACCACCTCGGCGGCGCTGCCCTTAAAATCGAAACGCTGCCGCACCTCTTTCATCGTCTGATCGAGCGCGTTATTGATCTCGGCGCGATCCACCTGCGAGACAATATCGAATGAGTTTTGTTGTGCCATGTGTTTAGTGATAGATGATGAGCGAGAGGCAACCGGGTCAGCCCGGGTTTTTCTCACGCCAAATACCGCAGCATTTATAACATTAACGAGCGAGCAGTAAAAGTAACACACCCGCGACGCTCCGGGCGGCCTCAGGAAGCGTGAAAACTTAATTGCCTTTTTGGTACTCAGAGGTTGAAGAATCGTTGAAAGTTGGCGGTCGTCGTCCGGCCAAATTCTGCGACGTCGAGGCCGCGCACCTGCGCAAGGCAGCGGGCGGTTTCGACGACGCGCGCCGGTTCGTTGCGTCGCCCGCGAAATGGGACGGGCGTGAGGAACGGGCAATCGGTTTCGATCAACAAACGTTCGAGCGGGATGCGCCGCGCCACTTCGCGCAGCGGCTCGGCTTTCTTGAAGGTCACGTTGCCCGCAAACGAAATCATAAACCCCAATTCCAACACGCTTGCGGCCATCTCGTCACTGCCGCCGAAACAATGCATGATGCCGCCCTGCTTCGCCCCGCTCCACTCGGCGCGCAGTATCTCGACGGTCTCATCATCCGCCGCGCGCGTGTGAATGATGACGGGCAACTTCAACTCGCGCGCCATGCGTAACTGTCGCGCGAACACCGCTCGCTGCACATCGCGCGGCGAATGATCATAGTGATAATCCAGCCCGATCTCGCCCCACGCGATGACCCGCCCACCACTGCTCTTTGCCAGCGCGGAGACACGCGCCGCCGCCCCTTCGTCAAACAAACGCGCATCGTGCGGATGCACCCCGACCGCCGCATAGACTCCTTCATACTGTGCGGCAACTTTAACCGCCCGCTCCAAATCGCCGCTCTGCGGGTCGCCCGTTCCGACGTTCAAGATCGCCACCACGCCCGCCGCGCGCGCCCGCGCGATAACTTCGTCGCGATCCGCGTCGTACTCTGCCCCGTCTATGTGCGCATGTGAATCGACAAAGACAAGGGCTGAGGGCTGTGGGCTGTGGGCTGAATCACAAAATCCTGCTTTCACTTTTATTTCATCCCTCATCCCTCAGCCCTCAGCCCTCATTTCAGCCTCGCCCCGTTCGGCACGTCTTCGGTGAAGGTGGCGAGCACGGGGCGGCCTTCGTCGCCGATGGAGGCGGCCAGCACCATGCCTTGCGACTCGAAGCCGCGCAGCTTGCGCGGCTTGAGATTCGACACGACGACGATCTTGCACCCGATGAGTTTTTCGGGTTCATAATGCTCGGCGATCCCGGCGAGAATCTGGCGCGGTTCGGGTTCGCCCAGATCAATCGTGAAGCGCAGCAGCTTGTCGGACTTCGGCACGCGTTCGGCGGTCAGGATTTCGCCGACGCGCATCTCGACTTTGACGAAGTCTTCGATGCCGATAAATGTGGCGATGCCCTCCGGCGCACCCTTTTGCTCCCCCGGGACGGCATCGGCTTCCGTCGCCCCGCGCTGCGGCGGCTCCGGCTTCGCCGCGCCCGTTGAACCGGGCACCGCTTCGGCTTCCGTCGTGTGCGTGCC
>JBPCIP010000040.1:0-12801 GCA_051006195.1 Pyrinomonadaceae bacterium | reverse complement strand
CAGAGATAGCGTTGTTTGCCATTTTGAGTTAAACCATTGCGGGCGAGCTGGTCGCCGCCACAGTGATAACATGTCATTTTGACCATGCATGAGAGTTTACTATCTCTCATGCGGTTGAGCCACTACCTTAACTTTAATGTTCGAGCACCCTCACCTTTATGCTCTTTCGCACCCAATCCGCCGCCGTTTACGGCATTGACGCACACCTCATGGTTTATATTCTGAGCAGAGAATCAGCGTGCTTGGCTTGCGATTTTTTCAGTGACCCATATTTTAGGGTCTAGAAGTTATTATGCTAACATGACGTATATTGCGTTATATTAAATTTTGCGGGGTGCCGCGGCTGTATGTAGTCGTGTGGCATCTTATCGGCGCAATGTGCTCATCTATTACCGTAACTCCCGATTCTCTGAGGTAATCCGCATGGCGTCACTTAGAATTCCCAACAAACATCTTAGTGGACTGGCAAAGTTACTCTCAATGCCGGAGGATACTGCTGTTGAACTCACCTCAGCACTGGAAAATGCTCCCGTATCTTTCGATCCCCGGCAAGTATTAAAGACAGCAGTTTCAGGTGTAACGGGCATTTCGCCTGCCGATGCAGCTTCTATTAAAGAAGCTCTAATATCTTTATTGCTCCTTCGTGCTCGCTCGGATGAATCTCAGACGGATGTTATTGACGAATTGAGTGCAGCAATCCAGGAAAGTGACGCAGAGGAGTTACAACTGCCTGATGAAGTTCGCGCGAATGCTAAGAAACGCTTGTCAATGTTTCTCGGTATTCCATCATTACTCGTTTCATCTAAAGCAGTCAGTGTCAGATTGGAGAATGACAAACTGTTTTCTAAGGCGAGGGTGGTTAGTGATATTCGTCCGATATTTGGAGAAAATGTGAAGGAGTCTCCAAAGGCAGCGATAATCTTACATCAATTGGGAATTCACTATTTTCAAGATGGCGACCACAAGGAGTTTTTTGTGGCAATGGATACAGACGAAGTACAGGAGTTAATTAGTTCCCTCGAGCGCGCCAAAGCTAAAGCTGAAAGTCTTGAAGCGGTTCTTGCCGCAGCTAACTTACCTCACCTGAAAGATAAATAGAGGTACAAAATGGCAAACTCACTAATTGAACAATACACGAAAATAAGCAATAACATAGACATTGATGAATGTCTTGATGAGAGTCACCTTGTAAATAAGTGGCGTCTAATTGATGATCGAAGAAACGCAGTAGAAGGGGCAGATAAATTAGCGATTCTATTAGGAATAGGTGTGCCTATTAGAGAACCGGCAACAGGGTTCTATCCAGCACCATTCGGCGCAGCCATACATGACACACCCAAAGGAGCACGCGTAAGTGCGATAAAGGATAGTTCAGTCTCAAGTCAACGAATCAAGCAAGTAATTGAATCATCTCGTAGCATTTTGAATTTGCAGAATGACTGGGATGAGGAAGGTAGTTCCGGATATACGGTGGAAACGTGGGGACGCGCAACTCGATTTATCAGAAGGGTTGCTTTGGCGTTCAAGAATGATATGGGTAAATGGGTGGATGCTCCTAAGATAACGCCCGGCCCTGATGGCAGTATTGATGTTCGTTGGAAGGCGGAGAAGCGGTCGCTGCTAATTAATTTTCCCGCAGACGATACTAAACCCGCTGACTTTTTCGGTAGCGATAAAGGTAGCGACACCGTTCAAGGCACGCTAGACCTATCCTCACAAAATCAATGGCTTCTGATTTGGCTGATGAGATGAGCACATCATGGTCGGTAGAGCCAGTTCCAGATGAGCACTACCTTTTAATGAGAGTCCACAAAAACCAGATAGATTCGGAGGGTGAACCCTTCCCATATGCCTTCAAGAATCAGCCAACACCGGCTGATGGAATGTCAACGGATTGGGATAAGTATGCATCGCCTAGGGGTAGTCAGCGAGGCGGCAGAAACCCGCCTGAGGATTATGCTGTAATTAAGTTCTTCGCTGGTGATGTTCGCGCCATACCTCGCCAAAGTGTGGTCCATGAGCCGCTACCCACTAATAGAGCACATACAGAAGTGTTTGGAGAGAAGAAATCAACCGAGGTGCGCGAGAGGTTTATGCAGATTTACCAGATGGTGGTGCCAGTCGGTACTCTTGCCTAAATTTGCCGCTACAAACATCTGCCAATTTCTACCTAGGTGGTGCATGCAGGTGGTTTCTAGGCTTACTCACACCTCGCGCTCTTTTTAACTTTAATGTTCGAGCACCCTCACTCTTATGCTCTTTCGCACACAATCCGCCGCCGTCTACGGCATTGATGCAGACCTCGTTGATATCGAGGTTGATCTCACGCCTGCGCGCAATGAGGCCGATACACCCGCGTCTGTAACCATCGTCGGTTTGCCGGATGCGGCGGTGCGCGAATCGCGCGAACGCATCCGCGCCGCCATTAACAACAGCGCGTTCTTCTTTCCTTTTCACAAGACGACGATCAATCTCGCGCCCGCCGATGTGCGCAAAGAGGGGGCGAGTTTCGACCTGCCCATCGCGCTCGGCATCCTCGGCGCGAACGGCGACCTTGGCGAACGGGAAAACTTAACCGACGCGCTCTGTGCCGGTGAACTCTCGCTCGACGGGCGCGTGCGTCCCATCAAAGGCGCACTCTCCATCGCCATCCGTGCGCGCGAAGCCGGGATCAAGTTTCTGCTGTTGCCGGAAGAGAACGCGACGGAAGCGGCGGTCGTGGCGGGCATAGATGTCTATCCGGTGAGCGACCTGCGCGGAGCGGTCGAACTGCTCGACGCCTTGAGAAGCGAGACGAATCGACCCGCGCCGTTGAAAGTCGATCTAGCGTTTTTGCTCGCGCCCGCTGGACGCGCGGGCGTGGACTTTCACGAGGTGCGCGGTCAACTCAGCGCGAAGCGTGCGCTCGAAGTGGCGACCGCCGGCGCGCACAACATCCTGCTCATCGGCCCGCCCGGCTCTGGCAAGACCATGCTCGCCAAGCGCATTCCGACCATCCTCCCTCCGCTCGAATTTGAATCCGCGCTGGAACTGACGAAAATCCACTCGGTCGCGGGTCTGACCGGGCGCACCGGATTGGTCACAGAGCGGCCTTTTCGCTCTCCGCATCACACCATTAGCGATGCAGGCTTAATCGGCGGCGGAGCCGTCCCGCGCCCCGGCGAGGTTTCGCTCGCGCATCACGGCGTGCTGTTCCTCGACGAGTTGCCGGAATTTGACCGTAGCGTGCTCGAAGTTTTGCGCCAGCCCCTCGAAGACCAAAAGGTGACGATCAGCCGCGCCGCAATGTCCCTGACGTTCCCCGCTTCGTTCATGCTCGCGGCGGCGATGAACCCTTGCCCGTGCGGCTTCTGGAACGACCCGACGCGCGAGTGTCGCTGCACGCCGCTGCAAATTCAACGCTACGTCGGGCGCATCTCCGGGCCGCTGCTTGACCGCATCGACATCCACATCGATGTGCCCGCCGTGCGCTTCAAAGAATTGTCGAGCGAGAGCGCGCCGGGGGAGAGTTCGGCAGAGATACGGGGGCGCGTGATCGCGGCGCGCGAGCGGCAGTTGACGCGGCTCGACGGTGAGGGCATCTTTGCCAATGCGCAGATGACGCCGCGCCATTTGCGCCGATTCTGTCAACTCGATGCGGAGAGTGAGCGGATGTTGGAAGCGGCGATGACGCGTCTGGGCTTGTCAGCACGCGCCTACGATAGGATACTGAAAGTCAGTCGCACTATCGCGGATTTAGCCGCTGCGGAAACAATTCGTCCCTTGCATGTGGCCGAGGCCGTCGGCTATCGCTCGCTCGACCGCACCTACTGGACGTGACTGCCTCCGCCGTGTGCGCTTAATAATCTAAAATTTATAACCGAATCTCCGCGCAGGCGCAGGAGTTGATACCTATGTCAAGAGATGAAGGCGGAGAGGGCGCGACTAAAATCGAGTCCGTCATGCACGAGACGCGGCTGTTCCCGCCGCCGGAGGAGTTCGCGGCGAGCGCGCATGTGCGCGGCATGGAGGAATATGAGCGGCTCTACGCGGAGGCCGAACGCGACCCGGAAACGTTCTGGGCGCGCGTCGCCGACGGATTGCACTGGTTTCGTCGTTGGGACCGAGTACTCGACTGGCAACTGCCCCACGCCAAATGGTTCGTCGGCGGCACAACCAATGTCGCTTACAATTGCCTCGACCGCCATCTCACCTCGTGGCGGCGCAACAAAGCGGCGATCATCTGGGAGGGCGAACCCGGCGAGCAACGCACGCTCACCTACGGGCAACTGCACCGCGAGGTCTGTCGCTTCTCGAACGTCCTGAAGCGCGCCGGTGTCGCAAAGGGCGACCGCGTCGCGCTCTACCTGCCGCTCATCCCCGAACTCGCCATCGCCATGCTCGCCTGCGCCCGCATCGGCGCGACGCACTCGATCATCTTCGGCGGCTTCTCCGCTTCGGCCATCACCGACCGGATCAACGATGCGGGCTGCAAACTCGTCGTCACCGCCGACGGCGGCTATCGGCGCGGCGCGGAGGTCAAACTCAAGCCCGCCGTGGACGAAGCGTTGCGACAGACGCCGAGCGTCGAGAGTTGCATCGTCGTCAGGCGCACCGGCACGCAGATTCACATGGAGGCGGGACGCGACCACTGGTGGCACGAATTGATCGAGACGGTGGATGCACATTGTCCGGCGGAGGAACTCGATAGCGAGCACCCGCTCTACATCCTCTACACTTCCGGCACGACGGGCAAACCGAAAGGCATCCTGCACACTACCGGCGGCTACCTGACGCAGGTTTACCTGACGACCAAGTGGGTCTTCGATCTCAAAGATGAAGACACTTACTGGTGCACGGCGGACATCGGCTGGGTGACAGGCCACTCCTACGTTGTGTATGGCCCGCTCGCCAACGGCGCGACCACGTTGATGTATGAAGGCGCGCCCAACCATCCGGCTCCCGACAGGTTCTGGGAGATCGTCGAGCGTCACCGGGTGAACATCTTCTACACCGCGCCGACGGCCATTCGCGCTTTCATCAAGTGGGGCGAGCAGTGGCCGCTCAAGCACGATTTGTCTTCTCTGCGTCTGCTCGGCACGGTGGGCGAGCCGATCAACCCGGAAGCGTGGATGTGGTATCGAGAGATCATCGGCAAGGGCAAGTGCCCCATCGTCGATACGTGGTGGCAGACGGAGACGGGCGCGATCATGATCGCGCCGCTTCCGGGCGCGACGCCGACCACGCCGGGCACGGCGACGCGACCGCTGCCCGGCATCAGCGTTGATGTGGTGACGAGAGACGGCCAAACGGTCGCCACCAATGAAGGCGGCTATCTCGTCGTCAAGCGTCCGTGGCCTTCGATGCTGAGGACGATCTGGGGCGACGATGAACGCTATCGAAAACAGTACTGGTCGGATGTCGAAGGCTACTACTTCACCGGCGACGGCGCGCGGCGCGACGAGAATGGCTACTTCTGGATCATGGGGCGCGTGGACGACGTGATCACCGTCAGCGTCCATCGTCTCGGCACCGCCGAGATCGAGAGCGCGCTGGTGTCGCATCCGGCGGTGGCGGAGGCGGCGGTCGTCGGTCGCCCCGACGAGTTGAAGGGGTCGGCCATCGCCGCTTTCGTCACGCTCGAAGGCGGGCGCAAAGGCGGCGAAGAGTTGAAGCAGGAGTTGCGCGCACACGTCACCCGCGAGATCGGCGCGCTCGCGCGCCCCGACGACATTCGCTTCACCGATACGTTGCCGAAAACGCGTTCCGGCAAGATCATGCGCCGCCTGTTGCGCGAACTGGCTTCGAGCGGCATCGTGGCGGGCGACACCACGACGCTTGAGGATTTCTCCGTCCTCGAAAGTTTGCGACAGGATGAGGAATGACTTCCGGCAGTCAGGGGAACTGACGCTACTGCGACGCGGTGCGATTGCTTTATCCGTTGCGCGCGATCAAAATGATTACATGAAGCGCATTACTGCCACCACCGTCGCCGTTGGCGGCTTCTCATCCGAGGTGGGCAAGACCACCCTGCTCTGCGAATTGTTGCGCGCCTTTCCCGGCTGGGAGGCGATCAAGTTCACGCGCGGCCACTATCGCTCGTGCGGCAAGAGCGCGGAGGTTTGCTGCGTCAGCCACCTGCTCGCGGATGAGCCGGTTATCCGCTCCGGGCGGGAACAGACTTATGCTCCGGGCAAGGACACGGGACGTTACTGGGAGGCCGGCGCGTCGAACGTCCACTGGGTGATCGTGACGGACAAGCAAGTTGAGCGCGGCATCGAGTTGGCGCTCGCGCGCGTCGAGTCGCCCGGCGTCTTCATCGAGGGGAACAGCTTCCTCCAATTCATCGATGTTGATTTCGCCATCATGTCGGCGCGTGCGAGCGGCGGCCAGATCAAACCCACGGCGCGGCGTGCGCTCGCGAAATCCTCCGCGCTCTATCTCTACGACGATGCGGGCGACGGGAGCGCGGCACGGGCGCGTTTCGATGCGTGGCGCGAGAGTTCGCCCAATGGCGCTTTATTCGACAATTTGCCCGTCTACGCGCGGGAAGATTTGCCGCATCTCATCGATAGCTTGAACGCGCTGCGCCGCGCAGCATCCGTCGCCTGATGCGCTGTGGCGCTCGTAGTGAAGGAATTTTGTTACATGCGGAAAACTTTATTCGGCATAGTTGTGTTGATTTTATTGGCTGGCTTCCCCGCGAGGGAGGCCACCGCTCAACAGCCCTTAGACGGCATGATCGACCGGGAACTCGCTGCGCTCGTCGCCACTTATAAGCTGCTGCACGCCGCGCCCGAACTCTCGCACTACGAAGAAAAAACTTCGGCTTTCGTGGCGAAGGAGTTGAAGACGCTCGGCTACACCGTCACCGAACGCATCGGCAAATATGACCGACCGGAATGGGTTGGATACGGCGTGGCCGGGGTGTTGAAGAACGGGGAAGGGCCGATTGTGCTCGTGCGCGCGGATATGGACGCGCTGCCCGTCGAAGAAAAGACCGGGCTGCCCTACGCGAGCAAAGTCAGAGTGAAGAACGATGCTGGTCAGGAAGTCGGCGTGATGCACGCATGCGGGCATGATGTCCATATCACGACGCTGCTCGGCACGGCCAAAATGCTCGTCCAGCTTAGAGACCAATGGCGCGGGACGCTCGTCCTCGTCGGGCAGCCGGCGGAGGAGACGATTGACGGCGCGAAGGCGATGCTCAATGACGGGTTGTACGGCAAAATTCCAAAACCCGATTACGCCATCGCGCTCCACGATCACGGCGAGATCGAAGCGGGAAAGGTCGGCTACACTTCGGGCTTCGCGCTGGCGAGTTCAACTTCGGTGGACATCATTGTGCGCGGCATCGGCGGCCACGGCTCAACACCGCAGGTGGCGAAAGACCCCGTCGTCGTCGCCGCGCAGATCGTGTTGGCGTTGCAAACCATCATCAGCCGCGAGACCTCGCCGCTCGACCCGGCGGTCGTCACGGTCGGGTCGATTCACGGCGGGACAAAACGCAACATCATCCCCGAAGAAGTGAATTTGCAACTGACGGTGCGCGCCTACAAAGAAGAGGTGCGGCGTAAACTCATCGCGTCGATTGAGCGCATCGCCAAAGGCACGGCTCTGGCCGCCGGCATCCCGGCTGAATTGTCGCCGCTCGTAAAAGTTAGCGAGACGGAAATCACTCCGGCCACCTACAACGACCCCGCGTTGACCGAGCGTCTGTCGAACGTTTTCACCAGAGCGCTCGGCGCGGAGAACGTGGTGAAATGGCCGCAGATCATGGGGAGCGAAGACTTCGGGCGTTTCGGCCTCGAAGGGCAGCAGATACCGACCGCTTTGTTTTGGGTGGGCGCTGCCGATCCGTCGAAGGTCGAGGAGAGCAAGCGCACCGGCAAACCTCTTGCGGGGGCGCACTCGCCGCTGTTCGCGCCGCTGCCGGAACCGACCATTAAAACCGGCGTCAAAGCCATGACTTCGGCTGTCTTGGAGTTGATGAAGAGACAAAGTTGAAAAGTGAATTTTCGACCGTCTCTAAACGACAGTTGAATTGCTGTGTTTGAATTGCTGGAGATGCGACATGCGAAACTTGATAACCTTGTTATTGCTCGGTCTTTTGTCTCCTACAATCGCCTCCGCTCAAGTTAAGACTGATAGAGAGCGTGACGGGCTAAAGGGCTTAGTGCGAGCGGTCAGGGCGCAACAGATGACAGTCATCAGCGAAGATGAAAAGCAAACGGAAAGCCCGCTCCTGATGTCGCATGTGATTACTTATGATAAAGCGGGAAGCCGAACCGAGTTGGCGCTGTTTGATGAAGCCGGCGCATTGAACCGCAGAATTGTGTACACCTACGGCGCTCAGAGTAAAAAACCGTCAGAGTTGATAACCTACGATGCTCACAGCATAATGATGCGTAAAATCGTTGATACTTACGGCAGCAACGGCTTCAAGTCTAATCGCGCCATCTATGACTATCATGAAGACGGAACGCTTTATCGAAAGACTGTGCTTACCTTCAACGCTTCGGGCGAGTTGGCTGAAGCGGCTGACTATCGTGAAGATGGGTCTCTGATTAAGAAAGATAAAGCTCCTTTCAAACATCCTGCTCCTTCATCTAAGGCGCGAAGAAACTCGAACGAGAATGAAGATCGAATAGTCAGCTTCGGAGGGGCTAGAGGAGAGTTTTTTGAGCCGGATTCATCTGGCAATTTGGACGAGGGGGATAACATCCTCAACCTCTCGCGCTTATTCATCTGGCAAGAAAATTAAAACGGAAGAGGTGGTCTATCGAGAGTTCACTTATTATCAATAAAAGCGGCATGACATGGCGGCGCGGCGAGCTTGGGGTTAGCCAGACAGGATGATGCAACCACTCGATGAGTTATTGGAAGAGTGCGGGAGGCTCCACGGGCACATGTGCGCGGGGCAGTTGCTCGGCGCACGCATGGCCGTCCTCGGCTGCCGACTCGTCGGCGTGGACGACCCGCGCGGCGCGGATCGGAAAAAATTGATCGTATGGGTTGAGATCGACCGCTGCATGGCCGACGCCGTGAGCGCCGTGACGGGCGTGCGGCTCGGCAAACGCAGTCTTAAATATTACGATTACGGCAAGGTGGCGGCGACGTTCTTCAACACGGAGACGAACACAGCGGTGCGCGTCGTGGCGCTGGAGGAGTCGCGCCGTCTGGCGGACGAGCGACACCCGGAAATAACGTCGAAGAAGGAACGGCAGTTTCGCACGTACCGTGACGGGGGCGACGAGGAGTTGTTCAAAGTCGAGCGGGTCGCGGTCAAGTACGGTGAGTTGGACGCGCCGGGCCACCCGCGCACGCGTGTCATCTGCGCGCGTTGCGGCGAGGGCGTCAACGACGGGCGTGAGGTGGCGGCGGGCGCGGGCGGCCCAGCGACGCTCTGCCGTCCGTGCGCGGGCGACAGCTACTACGAGAAACTCTGAGCAGCGCGAGACGGCAAGAAGGCATTTGTGATTTGTGATGGACGAGCACAACAATAGCAGCAGCAGCACGACGATGGGGCAGCAGGAGGAGCAGGAGGAAGGCGCGCGGCTTGAGGGCGCACACGCGGCGGCGAATGAGGCCGACGCTGCTCAGCCGAGTCATTGGACGCTGGGCAAAGAAGAAATCAAGTCGGAGGGTGATCTCGCGCGGGAAGCCGCCGAAATATCTGAAGCCGACGGCGACATGCACGAGCAGTTGGCGCGAGCGGAGGCGGCGGAAGCGGCGCACCGGCACGGCGCACAGGTGATCAACGCCGAGCCGCCTGCGGAGTTCACCGGCCTCTTGCGTGTCAGCGAAAGCGAACGAACGGCGGCGGGGCTGCCCGCGGTCGTCTCGACGGTGCGCCACGCGCTTGGCAAGATGGGCATTATCCGCACGGCGCGAACGCTGCTCGTGATGAATCAGAAGGGGGGCTTCGATTGTCAAAGCTGCGCGTGGCCCGACCCGGACGAGGGGCGTCATCTGGCCGAATTTTGCGAGAACGGCGCGAAGGCGGTGGCCGACGAAGCGACAACGGCGCGTGTCACGCCCGACTTCTTCCGCCAGTGGTCAATCGCCGATCTCTCCAACCAGTCTGACTACTGGCTCAACCGGCAGGGGCGCATCACGCACCCGATGGCGCTGCGCAAAGGCGCGACTCACTACGAACCCATTTCATGGAGCGACGCCTTCAAACTCGTCGCTGATGAACTGAACGCGCTCGCGTCACCGGACGATGCGCTCTTTTATACTTCGGGGCGCGCGTCGAACGAAGCGGCCTTCATGTATCAACTCTTCGTCCGGCAGTACGGGACGAACAATCTGCCCGATTGCTCGAACATGTGCCACGAGTCTTCGGGCACGGCTTTGACCGAAAGCATCGGCATCGGGAAAGGAACGGTTAATCTCGACGACTTCGGGAAGTGCGACCTCATCATCATCATCGGGCAGAACCCCGGCACGAATCACCCGCGCATGCTGACCGCGCTCGAACAGGCGAAGCACAACGGCGCGAAGATTCTCGCCATCAACCCGCTGCCTGAAGCCGGATTGATCAGCGTAGTCAACCCGAACCCGCAGGAGTATCGTAACCCGCTCAAGTTTCCCGTCGCCATGCTCGGCGGCAAGGGGACGCCGCTCGCAGACCTCTTCGTGCCCGTGCGCATCGGCGGCGACATGGCGCTCCTGAAGGGCATGATGAAGATTTTATTCGCGGAGGAAGCGCGGCGCGGCGGCACAGTCCTCGACCGTCGTTTCATCCGCAAGCAGACGGCTGGCTTCGACGAGTTCAAGCAAAAGCTCGACGAAGCAAGTTGGGAGGCAATCGTGGAGGAGAGCGGCATCGCGCGCGAGCAGATCGAGCGGGCCGCCGGGATGTTCATCGACGCGAAGGCCGTGATCACCTGCTGGGCGATGGGATTGACGCAGCACAAGCATGCGGTCGGCACGATACAGGAGATCGCCAATTTACATTTACTGCGCGGGCAGATCGGCAAGCCCGGCGCGGGACTGTGCCCCGTGCGCGGCCACTCGAACGTGCAGGGCGACCGCACCGTCGGCATCTGGGAACGCCCGCGCGAAGCGTTTCTCGCCGCGCTTGACCGTGAATTCAATTTCACCGCGCCGCGCCGTCACGGACTCGATACGGTCGAAGCGATCAAGGGGATGCACGCCGGGAAGTGCAAAGTCCTTTTCGCGCTCGGCGGCAATTTCCTCTCCGCCACGCCTGACACAAACTACACGGCGAGCGCGCTCCGGCGTTGCAAATTGACGGCGCATGTCTCCACCAAGCTCAACCGCTCGCACCTCGTCGTCGGCGAGCAGGCTTTGATTTTGCCCTGCCTCGGACGTTCGGAAGTGGATGTGCAAGCGGAGGGCGAGCAGTTCGTCTCGACGGAAAACTCGATGGGCGTAGTGCAGATGTCGAAAGGCGTTCTCAAGCCCGCGTCGGAGCATTTGCGCAGCGAGACGTGGATCGTCTGCAACCTCGCCAAGGCCGTGCTCTCAGGCGACAAATCAACGGTGGATTGGGACGCTTTCGCCGCCGACTACGACCGCATCCGCGACTGCGTCGAGCGCACGATCCCCGGCTTTGAACATTACAACCGGCGCGTGCGCGATGCGGGCGGCTTCTATCTCCCGAATTTGCCGCGCGAAGGCAAATTCCCGACGGCGACGAACAAGGCCAACTTCACCGCCCACGAACTCCCGCGCCTCGCCGCGGCGCTCCCGCCCGGCGAACTGGCGATGATGACCATTCGCACGCACGATCAATTCAACACTACTATCTACGGCCTCGAAGACCGTTATCGCGGCATCCACCATGAGCGGCGCGTCGTGCTCCTGAACACGGAGGACATGTGCGAGCGCGGCTTGCAGTCCGGTCAAATCGTCGATCTGACAAGTCATTACAAAGACGGCGAGCGCCACGCGCGCCGCTTCATCGTCGTGCCCTACGACATCCCGCGCGGCTGCGCCGCGACTTACTTCCCCGAAACGAATGTACTCGTACCCGTGACGAGCGTCGCTGACCGGAGCAACACGCCGACCTCGAAGTACGTTCGCATCACGGTCAAGGCCGAGACGGATGCGGCGCATGCGCCGACACCGAAATTCAATTAGCGGGCGCGTGAAATCAAAATTGCATCTCGACAGTAGAACGGCAAAATGCTGCCGTTTACAGAGTAAACACAAAAGCCTCGCTTCGGCGATCAGGCGTCCGGCCTTGTCAGCGCGGGCGTATGATCGGATACTGAAATCCAGCCGTCCCAGCGCGAATGTAAAAGCTTCCGATTCGATTCGCCCCATGAATATGCCGGAAGCCGCCAACTCTCAATCGCTTAATCGCACTCGCCGGACTTGAGTCGCAAAATTTGCGCCGCGCGACGGATGAAAAAGCAGGAATAGAGACAAATTAAGGTGGAGCAGGGCAACGACCGACGAAAAATAACGCATCACAGGACGCGGGAATAAAACTCGTAGGGGCGCAACAGGTTAGACGGCAACGCGCCGCAGGCGGGTACATTCATGGCGAGGTCGAAAGATGAGCCTCAATCGTTGGTCTGGAGAAAAAGTTCTTGACTGCATTAGCTTCTGCTCACCGAACAATATTCGGACACGTGACGGCAACCGAGACGGAAAATCTACAGACTTCCGACCATGCGTCGGATTATGCGCTGGCGCAGCGGGCGGCAGGGGGCGATCTCTCAGCGTTTGAAGTGCTCTACGAGCGGCACAACCGCAGAGTGTACAGTTTGTGCCTGCGGATGACGCAGAACGTGGCGGAAGCGGAAGATTTGGCGCAGGAAGCCTTCATCCAGTTATTTCGCAAGA
>JBPCIP010000039.1:0-34811 GCA_051006195.1 Pyrinomonadaceae bacterium | reverse complement strand
TCGACGCGGGCAAAAATTGTTTGATAAACTCGACTTGTTCGTCAGTTAGGTCAGTTGGATACTTTTGTTGTTTGGTCATAACAAAAGTTTAACCTAACTGACGGACTTTTCAGACTAGCTCTAAGAGTCCCATAACCGCAACTTTGCCACTTCCGCCCGTGCCTGTGATTTTTTTATCCCGCTTGTCTCTGTGCATGTTGCGGGCAAGGCCGCCGATGTAGGTTTCATCGGCTTCAACTTGGCCGGATAACTTCTCAAACGTACCTGTTTGCATGGCGAGGCGGATGCGGTGATTAAGAAACCAAGCAGACTTTTGCGTGATGTCGAGCGCACGATGCACTTCATAAGAACTAATCCCGTTCTTATCATTAGTAATCATCCACACGGCGACGAGCCATTTATCAAGGCCAATCGGACTATCTTCCATAACTGTGCCGACCTTGACAGAAAACTGCTTGTGGCATTCTTTGTTCATACACTTCCATTTGCGGCGAGTGGAAAGATAAGATACCGCCTTGCCCGCGCAGTAAGGGCAAGCTACACCATCAGGCCAACGAATTTGCGCCATGAAGGTATTGCAAGTATCAAGGTCGGAGAAATACTTGACAGCCTCTTGTAGTGTTTGAGGGAAGGTTGTTTCTCTTGACTTCTTTTTGCGGCTGTGTTCCATGCGTTAATTTATGGCACAGAAAGCATGGTGCGTCAACTATATTATTGCCCTTATTAGCCGTTGCGGCGTGCGGCGGGGTAGTACGCGGCGTATGATGACGGCGAGACTCATTGATTTGAACAGGGATTTGAACAGGGATTTGAACAGGGATTTGAACAGGACATCATCAACGCTATGAGTCTTTCTGCGACTCGCACCGGCGCGTTGCCGGTAATCAACGGCGCGCGGAAAGGCATGTTCGTCCTCTGGCTTGAGCGCGTGCTCGCCGCATGTCTCTTCCTGTTGGCGTTCAGCGCGCCGCATTCGATTGCGGGGACGCAGATCGCGTGGGGCGTGGGACTGTTGGCGTGGGCGGTGCGTTTCACGCTCGGCCCGCGTCCGCACCTTTATCGCACGCCGGTTGATTACGCGCTGCTCGGTTTCTTCATCCTGACATTCTTTTCCGCGCTCGCCTCTTACGACCCTGATGTAAGCATCGGAAAACTGCGCGCGGCGAGTCTCTTCACCATCGTCTATCTCGTCGCACAGAACGTCACCACGAAGCGCAGTCTGCGCCTGCTCGCTTTCACGCTCGTCGCTTCCTGCCTGATCAATGTCGTGTACACGTTCGGCGAGCGCGCTATCGGGCGCGGCGTGGAGGTGACACGGCTCACGGCAGACAGCCCCTTGCGCGCGGCGGGCGTTAACGACGGCGATACGTTGCTGAAACTGGGCGGCGGGCGTCTTAATTCGCCCGCTCAACTGGCTCGCGCGCTCGACGCAAACGCGGTTGATGCCGCGCCCGTCCGCCTGCGCATCTATCGTCTGGAATGGCAGTTCAATGCGGAAGTGGCGCGCGGGCAGTTGCTCACAGGCGCGACGCCGGAAGCGCGCCTCGGCATCATCAGTTGGGCGCGCGGGCGGGACGAGCGCGCCTCGGGTTTTTACGGCCACTACACGACCTATGCCGAAGTCCTGCAATTGATCGGTTCGCTCGCCGCCGGTTTGCTCATCGCGCGCGGTAAAAAATGGTCGTGGCAAGGGGCGTTGCTCGCGGCAGCGGTCGCGGGTTTGTCAATCGCCTTGCTGTTGACGGTGACGCGCGCCTCGTGGCTTTCGTTTTTGCTCTCGGTCGGGGTGATGACGCTCGTGGGCGTGGGCAGCAGCCGGGCGTTACTGGCGGTTGTGCTCGGCGCGCTCGTCGTTATCCCCGCCGGGCTTTACGTGTTGCAGCAAAAGCGGCAGGTGGGATTTTTTGACCGCAAGGATGGTTCTATCATGTGGCGCGAGACGGTCTATCGAGAGGGGGTAGAACTGCTCGTCAAGAAGCCGCGCCACCTGCTCGTCGGCGTCGGGATGGATTCCATCAAGCGACACTGGCGCGAGTGGGGCTTGTTTGATAACGGGCGATTGCCCTTGGGACACCTGCACTCGACGCCTTTACAACTTGCGGTCGAAAGAGGGCTGCCCGTGCTGCTGCTCTGGCTCGCGCTCGTCTTTATTTACGCGCGCATGTTGTGGCGTCTGTGGCGTCTGCCGTCGTTGACGGATTGGCGAGAGCGCGGCCTCGTGCTCGGCGCGCTCGGCGGCCTCGTCGGATTCTTCGCGAGCGGCCTCGTTCATTACAATCTGGGCGACTCGGAAGTGGTGATGATCTTTTATCTGATCATGGGACTCGCGCTCGTGGTCGAAAGATTCGCGCGGCAGGAATCTCACCTTGAAGCGCATTAAATAGGAAGAGACGCGGTTTGGGGAAACCGCGCCTGCTCTCAAAGATGCTCGTCGCCCGGTCAGTTCGTTGTTGCCGTCAACGCTTTTTGTTGCTTTTTCTCCTGCTCCAGCAATGCGCCTAGTTCTTCAAGCCGCTCATTGCCGAGAACTTCGCGGGCGCTCTTGAACATGTCCTCTTCCTCTTCCTCAACGTGGTGCTCGACGTTCTCCTTGAGCACCTTCAGTTTCGCCGTCCACGTCTCGCTGCCCACCCCCATCGCGTCCAACTCGCGCAGCAATACTTTGACGACGTGATGTTCCTGGATGCCTTCCATCGTGATGTCGCGCGTCTCGTCGGCTTTTTTGAGCACCGGATAAAAGATCGTCTCTTCGATATGCGCATGCAGGTCCAGCTCCTGCTTCAATTTTGTGAATAACTCTTCGCGCGTTTTTTCGGCGCGCTCGGTCGTGTCTTCGAGTTTCTCGAAAATCCCCGACACCTTCTCATGATCGGCTTTGAGCAGTTCGATTGCGTTCATCTTCTCTCCTCCGTGTGTGGTTTACCCCGGCATTTGCACCATAACAATACGAATCGGCGATTACCCATCATGAATAGTCAAGCGCAGTGCCAGAGAAGATGAGAGCACAACGCTCCAACGGGTGCGACGGCGCGAAATGTCTATCCCCCTTTCCTTGACTCTCTTTGCGCTCGCCGTTATCATCTCAGTTTTCGGCTACTGCCCGTGATTGTGTCTGAGGCATCATGTTCGAGTCTTTATCCGACAAACTGAAGCGCACGCTCAAGAATCTGCGCGGCGAAGGCGTCTTGACGCCGGAGCATGTGGACGCTGCTCTGCGCGAAATCCGCCTCGCGCTGCTCGAAGCGGACGTAAATTTCAAGGTCGCAAAAGATTTTATCGCGGCGGTGAAAGAGAAGGCTGAAGGGCAGCAGGTCTGGCAGGAACTCAAGCCTTCGGAGCAGGTCGTCAAGATCGTCTATGATGAACTGGTCGAACTGATGGGCGGCCAGTCCTCGCGTCTGGTCTTTACGAAGGCCGTGCCGAACGTCGTCATGATCGTCGGCCTGCAGGGTTCGGGCAAGACGACTTCGACGGGCAAGATCGCTTTGTGGCTCGCGAAGAACCAGGAGCGGAAGCCCTTGCTGGTCTCGACGGACGTGAACCGCCCGGCGGCGCGCGAACAGTTACGAGTGATCGCGAAAGCGACGGGGCAATCGATCTTTGAAATGCCGGAGTCGAACAACCCGGTGGAACTCGCGCGCGAGGCTTATCGGCACGCGCAGCAGACGGGCTTCGACACGCTCCTCATCGACACCGCCGGACGACTCCATATCGACGAAGAGTTGATGGACGAGTTGAAGCAGATCAAGGCCGAGACTCATCCGGTCGAAGTTTTGTTTGTGGCCGACGCGATGACGGGACAGGATGCTGTGCGTTCGGGCGAACAGTTTCATGCGCAGGTCGGCGTGACGGGCGTCATTCTGACGAAGATGGACGGCGATGCGCGCGGCGGCGCGGCGCTCTCGATCAAACAGGTGACGGGGCAGCCCGTCAAGTTCGTCGGCGTCGGCGAAAAGTACGACGCGCTCGAACCGTTTTATCCCGACCGCGTCGCGCAACGCATTCTCGGCATGGGCGATGTGCTCTCGCTCATCGAAGAGGTGCAGTCGAAAGTCGATCAATCGGAAGCCGAAGCGCAACTCAAGAAACTGCAAAAGAACGAGTTCACGCTCGACGATTTTCGCAGCCAACTCAGGCAGGTGAAGAAACTCGGCTCGTTCTCGAAGATCATGAAATTGCTTCCCGACCAACTGCTGGGCGGGATGGGCATGCCGGACTTGTCGGAAGAACAATCCGCCGAGATGGAACGCGAACTCAAGCGCACCGAGGCGATCATCGATTCGATGACCGTCCAGGAGCGAAACGATCATCGCATTTTAAACGCGAGCCGCCGCCGCCGCATCGCGCGCGGTTCGGGCGTGAACGTTTCGGAAGTCAATGCGCTGGTCAAGCAATACGTCGAGATGCGCCAGATGATGCGCCAGCTTTCGGGCGCAGGGCTGTTCGGCGGCGGGAGCGGCGGCGGGAGCGGTGGCGGCATGAAAGGCCGCATGATGCGTCGTCTCGGCGGCATGATGGGCATGCCCGACATGAGCGGCATGATGGGTGGCGATGGCGGGATGAATTTGCCCTTGCTGCCCGCCGCACCCGGCAACGCGCGCAGGAAACTGCGCAAGAAGCCGCGACACAAGAAACGTAAGTAAACAGTTTTGAGTTTTGAGTTTTGAGTTTTCAGTCGGAACATTCTGAAAACCCAAAACTGAAAACTCAAAACTGATTTGGAGGATAGAAACTTGTTAGCAATCAGATTGATGCGCATGGGCGCGAAAAAAAGCCCTTCATATCGCGTGGTCGTCAAAGAGAAGTTGTCGAAGCGCGATGGGGCCTATCTGGAGAACGTCGGCACGTACAACCCGACGCGCAACCCGGCGGAAGTGAATCTCAAGCTGGATCGCATCCAGTACTGGGTGGAGCGCGGCGCGCAGCCGACCGACACCGTGCGCCAATTGATCAAGAGTCAGTCGAAGGCGCAAACGCAAGCCAGCCAGGAGTCTTAAGTCTGGAGTCTCCAGTGTCCAATCTTTTAACTTTAGACTCCTGACTTTCAGACTCCAGACTTGTACTTATGAGAGAGACCGTCGAAATGCTGGTCAAGGCTTTCGTGGACGACGCCGCAGCGGTGGACGTGCGCGAAGAGTTGGGGCGCGATCAAAGGAGCATCATTATCGAGGTGCGCGTCGCGCCGGATGACATGGGCAAATTGATCGGGCGGCAGGGGCGGACGGTGCGCGCGTTGCGTTCGCTGCTTCAGGCCGTGAGTCTGAAGCAAGGTCGCCGTTACATTCTTGAGATCATGGAATGAGCGAGGGTGTGAAAACGCACGGGGCAGCAGCAGTGGGCGATACGGAAGCGTTGATTGCCATCGCGCGCGTCGTCAAGGTGAGGGGCGTGCGCGGCGAAGTAGCCGCTCATTTATTGACCGATTTCCCCGAACGTTTCGCCGGACTCGAAACAGTGATCGCTCTCGACGCGACGGGCCGCCGCGAGACGCTCTCGGTTGAAAACAGTTGGTTGCACGGCGGGCGCGTGATTTTGAAGTTCGCCGGTTATGATTCGCCGGAAGCGGCGCAAGCGTTGGTCGGGCGGGAACTGACCGTGCCGGCATCGGATGCGGTCGAACTGGAAGAGGATGAGTTCTACGACTGGCAATTGATCGACTGCCGCGTGGAGACGATTGACAGCACGGAAGTCGGGCGCGTCGGCGAAGTGCTTCATACGGGCGCAGCTCCCGTGCTCGTCGTCAAAGATGCGACGCGCGAACACTTGATTCCGCTCGCCGCCAGCATCTGCGTCGAGATCGATACGGAAGCGAAACTGATTCGCATTGATCCGCCGGAAGGACTGTTGGAAATGTAGATTTCGGATTGCGGAATGCGGATTGAAAGACACGTCCGGTTTTTTAATCCGCATTCCGCAATCCGCATTCCACGATGCGCTTCGACATTATCACGATCTTTCCAGAGTACTTTCGCACGGTGTTTGAATACGGAATCGTGCGGCGCGCGGGCGCGGCTGGGTTGGTTGAAATCAAGGCGCACGACCTGCGCGGGTGGACGAGCGACAAACATCGTATCGTTGATGATCGCCCGTTTGGCGGCGGCGACGGGATGGTCTTGAAGCCGGAACCGCTCTTTGCCGCGGTGGAGTCTCTGACGGGTGCAGGCGGGGCGGCTGAGATCGCGGGCAAAGGCATCGGCGTCGTGTTGCTTTCGCCGCAGGGTCGCATGTTCGATCAACGGGTCGCGCAGGAGTTGGCGCAGGCGAAACAACTTGTGCTCATCTGCGGTCGTTATGAAGGCGTCGATGAGCGAGTCGTCGAAATGCTGGCGACGGATGAAATCTCGATTGGAGATTACGTGGTGTCGGGGGGCGAGCCGGCGGCGGTCGTGGTGGTTGATGCGATTGTGCGTTTGCTTCCCGGCGCGCTCGGCAGCGAAACATCGGCCTGCAACGATTCGTTTTCCGATGGGCTGCTGGACTTCCCGCATTACACGCGCCCGCCGGAGTTTCGAGGTCGCCGCGTGCCGGAAGTTTTGCTCGGCGGCCACCACGCCGAGATCGCCCGTTGGCGCAGGCGCAAGGCACTGCTCAAGACCCGCCGTCGCCGCCCTGATTTATTAGCCCGCGCCGCGCTCACCGAAGCCGAACGCGCCTGGCTCGCGGAAGAGCAGTCGGAAGAACAGTTTTAAGTTCTCAGTTCTTAGTTTTCAGAAAGAACTTAAAACTGAGAACTTAAAACTGAGAACTAGTTATGGAGCGTTAGTCATGAACCGTTTAGATGCTGTTGAACAAACCCAGATGAATAAGACGATCCCGGACTTTCAGTCGGGAGACACGGTGCGCGTGCATGTGCGCGTGAAGGAGTCGGAGACGAAAGAACGTTTGCAGGTCTTTGAAGGCATCGTCATTGCGCGCAAGGGCGGCGGCGTGCGCGAGACGATCACCGTGCGCAAGATCAGCTTCGGCATTGGCGTCGAGAGAATCTTTCCGCTCTATGCCACGATTGTGAAAAACATTGAAGTGGTGAAGCGCGGTCGCGTGCGCCGCGCCAAACTCTATTACCTGCGCAACCTGCGCGGCAAAGCGGCCCGCATCCGTGAGCGCGACACACGCGCCACAGCCAGCGCTCAGGTACAGGCCGCCGCCGCCCGCAAGAGCAAAACGTAAGCAAGTGATAGGAGTAAGATTTTAGTTCTTTCCTATCACCCATCACTATTGTTCCTATGAATCGTCGAAAACGTGCGTCGGAGATTGGCACTGCGTTTGAGGACGAGGCGCGGACGAGCGGCTATCGGATGATCGCCGGAGTGGATGAAGTCGGGCGCGGCGCGCTGGCGGGGCCGGTGGTCGCCGCCGCCGTCATCCTCGACCCGGCTACCCCGTTGCCGGAAAATCTGGACGACTCGAAGAAGTTGAGCGCCGCGCAGCGCGAGCGCATCGCCGCAGAGTTGAAGCAAACGGCGCTCGGCTACGGCGTCGGCCTCATCGCCGCCGCGGAGATCGACCGCACCAATATTCTCATTGCCACGCGCCGCGCCATGTGCGCCGCGCTCGGCGCACTCCGAGAGCGCCCCGACTTCTTGCTGATCGACGCGCTGCAACTCACGGAGGTCGCGCTTCCGCAACGCGCCATCATCCGCGGCGATTCAATCTCCGCCTCCATCGCCGCCGCCTCCGTTATCGCTAAAACTTATCGCGACGCCTTGATGCGCGATTACGACCGCGTCTATCCGCACTACGGTTTCGCCTCGCACGTCGGTTACGGCACCCGCGCACATCTCGCCGCGCTCAGCACGCACGGAGCCTGTTCCCTGCATCGCCGCAGCTTTCGCGGGGTGCTTCCGCCGGGTGAGCGTCTGGGGTAAACTCGCGCGCGTTATTTCCCTTCCTCGAATATCGATTCGGTGACACAGACGGGGGCATTGGACTGCTTGCACATCGCGATTGACGCGCACTCGGTCGGCAGCGGATTGGCCGGTAACGAGACTTACATCACCAACCTGATCGAGGCATTGGGGGCGTGCGGCGGCGATGCCGGGCATCGTTACACGCTCTACGTGACAAAGCGGGCGGCGGTGGAGCGTTTCAAAGATCGTTGGCCGCACGTCACCGTGCGTGAGACGTGGCCGCACACGCCGTTCGTGCGTATCCCCGTGACGCTCGTGCGCGAGTTGCGCCGCCGTCCCGTCGATGTGCTGCATGTGCAGTACACCGCGCCGCCTTTCGCGCCCTGCCCCGTCGTCGCCACCATTCATGACCTCTCGTTCGAGCACCTGCCCGCCACCTTCAAACGCCGGAGCTGGATGCAACTGCGCCTTACCGTGCGTCGCACGGCGCGTGAAGCCGCGCATCTCATCGTGCCTTCCGAGCACACCCGGCGCGACATTTGCGAGACATACGGCATCGCGCCCGCGCGCGTCACGGTCGTCCCGCTGGCCGTCGCTTCGCACTTTGCGCCGGTCACAGACAAGGAAGAAATTGAACATGTGCGACGCGTCTACGGTATCGAGGGCGACTACATACTGGCGGTCGGTTCGATCCAACCGCGCAAAAATCTGACGCGGCTCATCGAGGCATATGCGGACTTGCGCCGCCAACGTCCACACGATAAGCTGCCACAATTAGTGCTGGTCGGCAAACGCGCGTGGCTGTATGAAGAGACGCTCAGCGCCGTCGCAGCGTGCGGCATCGCCGCCCACACGGTCTTTACAGGGTACGTGCCGGAGTCAGACTTACCGGCCCTTTATACGGGCGCGCTCTGCTTCGTCTACCCGTCATATTTTGAAGGCTTCGGTCTGCCGCCGCTCGAAGCCATGAGTTGCGGCACGCCCGTCATCACCGGCGACCGGACGAGTTTGCCGGAGGTCGTTGGCGATGCCGGATTATTAGTCGATCCCTTCGACACATGCGCCCTCGCACAAGCCCTCGCGCGCCTACTCGATGACGAAGCTTTACGCGCCGCCATGCGCGAGAGAGGTCTTCGCCGCGCCGCTCAGTTCAATTGGCGCGACAACGCGCGGCAAACTCTAAAGGTCTATGAACAAGTGACAGGAGGCAAGGTGAGTGATGAGTGATGAGTGATGGGTGATGAGATAAAAATCTTTTGTCTTTTCACTCATCACCCATCACTCATCACTCATCACTGCGAGAGATGCGGATAGCGATTCTCGGCACGCGAGGGATACCGGCCAGCTACGGCGGCTTTGAGACTTTTGCCGAACAACTCTCGACGCGGCTCGTCGCGCGCGGTCATCACGTCACGGTCTACTGCCGCTCGCATTACGTCTCACCGCGCCAGCTCGAATACAAGGGCGTTCATCTGAAAGTTCTCCCCACGCTCCGGCACAAGTATTTCGATACCATCGTCCACGCTTTTCTCTCCGCGCTGCACTCGACGACCGCGGGCTACGACGCCGCGCTCATCTGCAACGCCGCCAACGCGCCCTTCGCGCCCGTCGTCAGGCTCGCGGGCACGCCCGTCGCCATCAATGTGGACGGCCTTGAGCATAAACGCAAAAAATGGAATTGGCTGGGGCGTCGTTATTACCTGCTCGCCGAGTATCTCTCCACCGTTCTGCCGAACGAAACGGTGACGGACGCGCGCGTGATTCAAGACTACTATATGACGCGCTACCGGCATCCGACGACGATGATCGCATACGGCGCAGAGGTCGAGCGCATTCCCGACCGCATGGCGGTGCGCCAGTGGGGAGTCGAACCGAACCGCTACGTGCTCTACGTCTCACGGCTTGAGCCGGAAAACAACGCGCGGCTCGTCATCGAAGCCTTCAAGCGGGTGCGGACTTCGCATAAGTTGGTCATCGTCGGCGACGCTCCCTACGCTCACCAGTACATCGAAGAGTTGCGCGCCAGCGCGCGCCGCGACCGCCGCATCGTCTTCACCAGTTTCGTCTTCGGCGATGCCTACCGCGCCCTGCAACAAAACGCCTACTGTTACATCCACGCTACCGAAGTCGGCGGCACGCACCCCGCGCTCCTCGAAGCGATGGGCTACGGCAACTGCGTGCTCACGCTCGCCACGCCGGAGAATCTCGAAGCAGTCGGCGAAGCGGGCATCGCTTATTCCGATGCGGCGGACCTCGAAGCGAAACTGCAACGCGTGCTCCGCGACGGCTCGCTCGTCAACTCCTATCGCCAGCGGGCGCAGCAGCGCGTGCGCGCGCACTACGATTGGGAGCGCGTCGTGGACCGTTACGAAAATTTGTTCGCCCGCATGGCCGGACAGAGCGAGCCGCCTCAGTCCGACGCCGCATTCGTAGCCGAAGCATCGAATAAAGAGGCCTTGCGGAGGTAAGACAGGAGCCTGAGCGAGTTGCTGCCCGGACGGCGTGTGCCTCTCCTGCCTCTTCATCGCTTACTACGTTAGCCGATTGTAAAATGCGGATTGCGGATTAAAAGACAAATTGCTTTCCAATCCGCAATCCGCAATCCAGATTACTTCTCCGGCATCGCCTTGCCGTCCGCGCCGCGCGCTCCGACTTTGCCGAGATTGAGCTTCAATAACTCCGGCTCGATCTTGCTGCGATCACCGACCACCACGATGACCATCGAGTCGGGGAGCAGGTATTTTCCCGCGACCCGCCGCACGTCGGCGATTGTCACTGCGTCGATTTTACCCGGCAGCGTACGGTAGTAGTCGGGCGGCAGGCTGTAGATGAAAAGCTGGCCGATGCTCGCCGCCGCCTGGGCGGTCGTCTCGAAGAGTCCGGGCAGCGATCTGGCGAACGAGTCTTTCGCCAGTTTCAATTCTTCGGCGCTCACTTCTGCGGCGCGGATGCGCTCGAACTCATTGAAAATCTCACGCACCGCCGGGGCCGTAACATCCGTGCGAACGCTCGTGGCGGTAAAGAAGGGGCCGGGGCCGCGCCGGAAGATGAAGGCCGAGCCTGCGCCGTAAGAATAACCGTTCTTCTCGCGGAGGTTGAGATTGATGCGGCTGGAGAAGAGGCCGCCGAGCCCCGTGTTCATCACGACGATGGGCACGTAATCGGGATTGTCGCGCGCGACGCCGACCGTGCCGATACGCAAGGCCGTCTGCGGCGCGCCCGGTTTATCCACGATCACGATGCGACGCGCGGCGGCGGTTTGCACTGCGGGACGCGTGACCGGCGCGGCTTTACCGTTCCACTTGCCGAAATATTTTTCGGCGAGCGGGCGCAGTTCACCTTCGGTGAGGTCGCCGGCGACGACGAGCGCGGCATTTTCCGGCACGTAACCGGACTGCCAGAACTTCAACATGTCTTCGCGTGTGATGCCCTTGATGGATTCCTCCGTGCCGAGTTCGGTGTAGCCATAAGGGTGAGCGGTTCCATAAACTTCGCTGCTGAAAACCTGGCTCGCCAGCACGCCCGGATTGTCTCTCTGTTGGAGAATTTGCGTGAGCCGGCTGTTGCGCACGCGGTCTAGTTCCTTCGCCGCGAAAGCGGGCTGAAGCGCCACATCCGCGACGAGATCGAGGGCGGCGTCGGCGTTCTTCTTCAAAGTGCGCACGCTGACGGACGAGGAGTCGCTCGACGAGCCGGTTGAGAGCGTCGCGCCGATAGCCGCCACATCTTCGGCGATCTGCAAGGTCGAACGCTTCGTCGTGCCTTCGTCGAGCATATCCGCCGTGAAGGAAGCGAGTCCCGGTTTGGCCGCCGGGTTTGCTTCGCTGCCGCTCAAGAAGACGAGGTTGGCGGAGACGACCGGCAAATTGTGTTGCTCGACGAGCATCACGGTGAGGCCGTTCGAGAGTTTGAAAGACTTGGGCACAGGCAACGCGAGTTTGGAGGCGGCTCCCGCCTGCGGCGGTTGATTGCGCCACTCGTCCTGCCCGGTATTGCTCCCCGCCGCCGTCGCCGCTGCCGTCGCCGCTGCTGCTGCTGCTGCTGCCGGGGCCGCCTCGCTCGTTTCGGTCTCGCTCGACTTCGGCACGTCGTCAACAACTTTCTTTCCCGGCACGCCGTAGACGACGACGCGCGTGTTCTTCGTCAATTTCTCCTGCGCGATTCTTTGCACCGAAGCGACGGTCGCTTTGTCGTACCGCTCCAAATCTTTGGCGAGGAAATCGGGGTCGCCGAGATAGTGGTTATACTGGTTCAGGCGGTCGGCCACGCCGCCGAAGCCGCCGAGCGTTTCCAATCCCTGAATGATCCGCGTCTGAAAGACGTTGCGGGCGCGCGAGAGTTGATCGGGCGTCAAGCCTTCCTTGCGTACGGCATCGAGTTCTTCGTCAATCGCACGTTCGAGTTCTTCCGGTTTGACGCCCGGTTTGGCGGTCGCCTGAATCTGAAAGATAGAGCCGAGAATCAGCGAATACTGGTTCGCAGTGACATCCTGCGCGATCTGCCTGTCATAGACGAGCCGTTTGTAGAGCCGGCTCGATTTGCCGCCGCCGAGGATCATCGCCAGCAAGTCGGCGTCGGCGTCGCCCGGTTTGTAGATCGGATCGGTGAGCCACGCCATGTAGACGCGCGGCAGTTCGACTTGATCGGTAATGACTGCGCGCTTTTCGGAAGTGATGGGCGGCGTGGTCGCGCTGATCTTCGGCACGGGCTGCCCCGCCGCAATCGGGCCGAAATACTTTTCAACCATTGCTTTGGCCTGCGCCTTGTCGATGTCGCCGACGATGGCGAGGCTGGCGTTGTTGGGCGCGTAATAGAGCTTGAAAAACTCGCGCACGTCCTTGAGCCGCGCCGATTCGATGTCGGTGTGCGAGCCGATGACGCTGGCGTAGTAAGGATGCGACTTCGGGAAGAGGTTTTGGTAAACCGCTTCCTCGACGAGACCATAGGGAGAGTTCTCGCCCTGACGGCGTTCGTTGCGCACCACATCGCGCTGGTTCGCCAGTCTGCCGGCGTCGAGCGTGTCGAGCAGAAAGCCCATGCGGTCGCTCTCCAACCAGAGCGCGAGTTCGAGTTGATTCGAGGGCAGCGTCTCAAAATAGTTGGTGCGGTCGAAATCGGTCGTGCCGTTGATGTCGTTCGCGCCCGCGCCTTCGAGCAATTTGAAGTGCGCGTCGTCGCCGACGTGTTTCGAGCCTTGAAACATCATGTGCTCGAAGAGGTGGGCGAAACCTGTCAGACCAGGCCGCTCGTTGGCCGGCCCGACGTGATACCACAGATTGACGGCGACCAGCGGCAGCCGATCATCCTTGAGCAGGATCACTTCGAGGCCGTTCTTCAATTTGTATTTCTCGAAATCCAAACGCGGGGCGACGAGCGTGGTTTGCGCCGCCGCGCCCCGGTTGTTGCTTTGCGCCAGCAGCGTGCCGGCTCCGTTGTTGACGGCGAGCGCGAGGATGGCGATTGCTAAACAGAAAATTCTGATGCGTGACATAAATACAATCTCCCAAACGCGGGCAACATCGTCGCCCGTCTCTAGCGTTGATAGATATTGAAGCCGTCCCCACGCTGGGGAGCGCGGCGAACGGAAAAGTTACTGAAGTTAAAGCCGGTCTGATGTGGACGTGAAGAACGATCCGCCAAGCCACACGAAATGATGCTAAACTTTCGACGCGCCTGTTTCATGTGGTCTGGTCTGCTTTCGCCGAAGATGTTTTTGCACCCGTCCTGATGACGCCAAGCTCCATTCAAAAGTAATGCGCTTGTACTCCAAAGATGCTAACGAGTCAAATGCTGTTCGGGAGTCGGGCAGGCGCATCACGCCGACCGTCCCGGCGCACGTCGCACTCGGTTGTTCTCGACGAACATTTTCCCGCACGGATGGCAGGTCAGCCGTCCATGAAACAGCGTTCGCGCCGGGCCGCTTGGAGCACAGGCGACGATGAGCGGAAGAAAACTTCAAACCGAATCAGTCGCCTGCATGTTTATACTTTAAATCGGATAATGAAACTGCGCGTCGTTCAACTTACCTGCTTGCTCGGCTGCGTATTCGCCCTGAGCGCGCCCAACGCGCAGGGTGCTGCCGTCGAATCGCACCCGCATGTCGCGGTGCTTGATTTCGGCGAGACGCAGACGGGCCGGCGCGCGGCTGATGAGCTTTCGGCTGCGCTCGCAAACAAAGCGAAGTTCGCGCTCGTCAACCGGGCGCAGAGTCGAGCCGCCGCGCGCGGGGTGGGCTACACCGGATCGCTCAACCTGACGCTCGCCGAAGCGCGCGATCTCGGCGCATCAATCGGTTGCGATTTCTATTTCACCGGCGCGGCGCAGACCTTGCGCCGCACGGCGAGCGAGCGGCCTGACTACTTCGAGTCCTACGCTTCGATTTTTCTGGTCAGCGCAAGCACCGGAAAACTGCTGCTGTGGGAGCATTTCAAACACGAATCGGCCACCACCCCTGATGAAGCGGAAAAAGCGCTGCTCGCCGACCTCTGCGCGCGTGCGTCGCGTTATGGCGAGGCCATCTTGAAAGCGGGGGAAGCGGAACGCGCCTTCACGCGGCAACGGGCGCATGAAGACGCGGCGGCGTCGTTTGAAGACGTGCCGGAGGAGGGAAGTTCAGCCGCGACAAATTTCCGCGCTCCGCTGCCTTACCGGAGTCTGCGCCCGTCTTACCCGGAGACGGCGGCGCGGGTGGCGGCGGAGGCGACCGTGGATGTGCTCGTCGGGGTTGACGCCGCCGGCGAAGTCAAAGATATTGAGGTCGTGCGCTGGGCGGGTTATGGTCTGAACGAAGCGGTGATCTCGACCGTGCGTCAACTCCATTTCCGTCCCGCCATGCGCGACGGACAACCGATGCCCATCCGCGTCCTGCTGCGCTACAACTTTCGCCGCCCGGCGGAAGAAGTGAAGGAGAAAGGATGAAGGGAAAAAGGTGATGCGAAAGTTTCGATCTCTCAATTATCATTCGTTGCCCTACGCATTGTTCCTGTTCTTGATCTTTGCTCTGTGCCCCTTTCCCTTTTCCCCTTCTTTATCTTCTTCCTTCGCCAATGATCGAGTGACGACCGCGACGCGCGAGGGACGCCTCGTCGTGTTCGACGAGACGTGGCAGACGATCCGTGATCGTTATTATGACCCTTCGCTCAACGGCCTGGATTGGGAGGAACTGCGTGCGCGCCTCCGACCGCTCGCCGCCGAGGCCGACAACGAGGCGGAGTTCTATTCCGTCCTGCGCCGCTTGACGAGCCGACTGCGCGACGCTCACACGCGCGTCTATGCGCCCGATGAACGCTTCGACTGGCAGCGTCCGACCTTCATCGGCGTCGGCCTCTCTGTGCGCGAGATCGCGGGCGAGATCATCGTCGCGGCGGTTGAACGCGACAGCGAGGCCGAACGCGGCGGCGTGCGCGCGGGCGATATGTTGTTGAGCATTGACGGCGAAAAGGCGGCAACCAGTTTCGCACGGCGTCTGGGGGAAGAGGTCGGCGCATCCACGAGCGCGGCGGCGCGGCAACAAGCGGCGGGGCGGCTCTTTCAGGGCGCACGCGACACTTTCATTTCCGCCGTCTTCACCAGCGACCGGCACGACGGGCGCGCGACGAAAAGCGTCCGCCTGCGCCGCGCTCTGCAAACTCGTCCGCCCGCTTTGCGCGTGCAGAAAATCGAAGGTTTTCCCGTCGTTAATTTCAATATGTTCATGCCGGAGATCGCGAGCGAGTTGATGCGCGCGTTGCGCAAAGATGAAGTGCGCGCGGCGCGCGGCCTCGTCATCGATTTGCGCGACAACGGTGGCGGCCAGGCCGAGACGATGACCGACATCGCCTCTGCCTTTCTCCCGCAGGGCACAAACCTCGGAGTTTTCACTGACCGCGAAGGGCGCGTCGCTTCCATCCCGCAGACGCGCGCCGCGATGCTATTTGCCGCCGATGCGGTGGCGGAGTTTCGCGGGCGCATCGTCGTGTTGACCAGCGCACGCACAGCCAGCGCGGCGGAAATTTTCGCCGCCGCATTGCAGGAAACGAAGCGCGCCCGCGTTATCGGCGAACACACCTGCGGCTGCGTCCTCGCCATCCGCCGTCGCCACACGCTGCCCGACGGCGGCCTGCTCGACATCAGCGAGATGGACTATCGCACTGCCACTCACACCCGGCTCGAAGGCGCAGGGATAACGCCCGACGAACTCATCAGCCCCACCCGCCGCGACCTCATTGACCGGCGCGACCCCGCGCTCGAACGGGCGATTAAAATTTTGAAAGAGAAGGGAAGAGACAACGATGAGGTGAGCGATGTGGCGGTTTCGGTTAAGCGAGCGAAATGACAGAGTCGGAAGTCTCTGAAATTATTGAGCGCGAAATAAACGGCAACTGGTCGCTCTCGAACGCGCACGGAGTTGATCTCAAGCGATGCCTGATTGCTCCTGCCAAGCAGATTTATGAGGATAGCTTCAGAGACGGCGAAACCTTAGAGTTGTGGCTTGTCCTGGAAGAAGCCCCTGAAGATAAATCTGGATACAAAATCGTCTTTGATGAAAAGTCGGGTTTGTTCAGACTGGCTATCATAGGGTTTCACCAACGTGATGTATTCATAGGCTTCTACGGAACATTTCTTGAGACATTGGAAGGCATGTAGCGTCCTCCTGCGCAATACTGCTACGCTTCGATTCTTAATTATCTCCTTTACGCGCTTCCCCTTCCCCTTTTCCCTTTCCCCTTTTAATATCCTTTCATGCTCTATCTCTCTCAAGTGCTCGGTCGCCCGGTGCGCGATGTTGAGGGTCGCCCGGTGGCATCGGTCAAGGATGTCATCGTGCATCTCGGCGAGGATCATCCGCCGGTGACGGGGCTGGTGGCGCGGCATGTGCGGCGTCTCATCTATCTGCCGCGCACGCGCATCGCTAAATTCGACGAGTCGGGCGCGCAACTCAACTTCGATTTGCTGGATTTGCGCGACTTCAAACGACGCGAGGGCGAAGTCCTTTTAGCGCGCGACGTGCTTGATAAACAGTTGATCGACGTGGACGGCAAGCGCGTCGTGCGCGTCAACGACGTGCAGTTGATCGAGGTCAACGGCGAGTTGCGCGTGACGGGCGCGGATGTGAGTTTGCAGGGACTCTGGCGCAGGCTCGCTCCCGCAGGGTTCATGGGAAGCCGTCGCCCCGTCGAAGTGATCGACTGGGCGGACGTGGGTTATCTGGCGACGGGCGCGGCCACGGTGCAATTGAAGTCTTCGCGCGACAAACTCGCGCGCCTGCACCCGGTGGAGATCGCGCGCCTCGCCGAATCGCTTTCCTTTCATCAGAGCGCAGAACTCGTCGCTGCGCTCGACGACGAAACCGCCGCCGAAACGCTCGAAGAGATGCATGAAGATAATCAGGCGCGCATCATCGGTGACATGGACAAGGAACGCGCCGCCGACATCCTCGAATGGATGTCGCCCGACGAAGCGGCGGACGTGCTCGGCGACCTGCCGCAAGAGACGGCGGCGGACTTGCTGAGCCGCATGGAAGGCGAGGAGAAGACCGACGTTGCCGAACTGCTCCATTACGAAGACGACACGGCGGGCGGCTTGATGACCAACGAATTCATCACGCTCCCCAAAGGCTTGACCGTCGGCGCAAGCCTTGCACGCTTGCGCGAGATGGCCGAAACGCCGAACATGATCTATTACCTCTACGTTGTCGAAACGGAAGGCTCCTGGAAATTGTCCGGCGTGATCGCCCTACGCAGTCTCATCCTCGCCGACCCCGCCGCGCCGCTCGAAGACGTAATGCGCGACGAATACCAACACGCGCACACGGACGACTCGGCTAAAGAAGTCGCGCAGAAGATCGCCGAGTATAATCTGCTCGCTCTGCCCGTCTTAGACGACCTCGATGAGATCGTCGGCATCGTCACCGTGGACGACGCGATGGAGCTATTACTCCCGAAAGGTTGGCGACAGAGGTTGCCGAGGATTTTCTGATTTAATTTGCCCTAAACAGCACATGAGGTTGGCGCGACTTTTCGGTCACAAACTTACATACTAAGGAGTGGCTATGAGCACAGACAAGTTACATCAGTTACTTTATAAGATTTACGATGCGGCAAAGGGTAAAGAGGGATATCCAATAGCAGTAACACCTGATTCGCGACAAGCGGTTGCAACACCTGATTCTGTCTATGTTGACGCTAAGGACATAGATGATTTGAAAGGAAAATTAAATAGTTTAGTGATTAAAGGCTGGATTGACCCACTACTTGAGACAAATCAGAATGCGATAGGAACTTTTTTAACGAGTGCGGGCGTTCAAGAAGTTAGTAGAACAAGGAAGGAAAATTAACACGTTTACTAACTCACCTTACGCGGTAGAGCGGCTGTGCCGCCGGATGTGCGGAAAGGCTCTGCCTTTCCGACCCGCCCGCAGAAATTTATTGCGGCTGCGCCGCCCGCGTGCGAGGCCTAGCCTCGAAGAAATTGGGAAAGTGTGTCTCGGTGAGTCACAGACACACCGCACATCAGGCGGCACAGCCGCAAAATACCTCCACCGCATAAGGTGAGTTACTAAAACCGCTTATGACTGACGGAGAACCTCCAAGTGGCCGTGTCGCGTACAGATGTGCGGGAGTTGAGTCGTCGCCTGTGGCGACAGGGCGCGCGACGCCTGGGGCGCACCATGACGCGGCGCACGGGGTTTATTGCATATCTCGCCATCATCGGGCCGGGGATGGTGGCGGCCAACGCGGGCAACGACGCGGGCGGCATCGCCACTTACGCCTCAGCCGGAGCCGAGTACGGCTACACGCTGCTGTGGACGTTTATCCCGATCACGCTCAGTCTCGGACTCGTGCAGGAGATGTGCGCGCGGATGGGTGTGGTGACGGGCAAGGGTCTGGCCGATTTGATCCGGGAACAATTCGGCGTGCGCTGGACGATGGTGGTGATGCTCGCTCTGCTCATCGCCAACGCGGGCGTGACCGTCTCGGAGTTCGTCGGCATCGCGGCGGCAACCGAGTTGTTCGGCGTGCCGCGCTATGCGTCCGTGCCGCTCGCCGCGCTCTCGGTGTGGTGGCTCGTCGTGAAGGGTTCGTACCGGCGGGTGGAGCGCGTCTTTCTCCTGATGTCGCTCGTTTTTCTCGGCTACATCTTCTCGGCTTTCATGGCGAAACCGGATTGGAGCGAAGTGGCGCGACAGATGGCGCGTCCCACCTTCAAATTTGAGAGCCACTATCTTTTTACGCTCGTCGCTTTGATCGGCACGACCATCTCGCCTTACATGCAGGTCTTCGTGCAATCATCCGTGGTCGAGAAAGGCGTGGACGTGGAAGACTATCCCTTGATTCGCGCCGACGTGTGGATCGGGACGCTGTTCGCCATCTCCATCGCGTTCTTCATCGTCATCTCGACGGCGGCGACGCTGCACCTGCAAGGTTTTGACAAAGGCATTGAGACGGCGGCGGACGCCGCAACCGCGCTCGTCCCGCTCGCCGGAGAGTATGCGGGCTTGCTCTTCGCCGTCGGCCTCTTCGGGGCGTCGATGCTGGCAGCGGGCGTCTTGCCGCTGGCGACCGCCTATTCGATCAGCGAGGCTTTGGGGTTCGAGAAAGGCGTCTCGCGAAGTTTTCGCGAAGCCCCGATCTTCATCGGCATCTTCACCTTTTTGATCGCGGTCGGCGCGCTCGTGGCGATCATTCCGGGGCTGCCGCTGATCCGCGTGCTCGTCGTCACGCAGTTCATCAACGGTCTGTTGCTGCCCGTCATGCTGGTCGCGATTTTGCGGCTGGCGGGCGATAGACAGTTGATGGGTGAATACGCGAACGGGCCGGTCTATAATGTGACGGCGTGGTTGACGGTGATCGTCGTGTCCGCCTTGTCCCTCATGCTGGTTGCCAAAACGCTCTTCGGCGGCGACCCATAATCGTGGCATAATCAATTACACTCCGCCCGGCTGATCTGCTTCGAGATAAAAGATTAACGATACACCTTTGATGATGAATAGCTCCCGGATCAAAAAACAACTCGTCCTCCCCCTTGTCGCGACTGCGCTCTTCGCCGGCTTGCTCTATCTCGTTTTGCCCGCCTTCGCCCCGCCCTTCACTTTCACGGATGAATTCATGCGGCTCACGCGCCAGGAGGCGAATGCCTATGCGCGGGCGAACGCCCCCGGTTTTTACTGGGTGGAAACGCTCACGGGGATCATGTTGTGGCTGAGCCTGATGTTCGTGGTCGTGCGGCTCGTCGGCGCGTTCATCTTCGACCTGCTTTTTCGCATCCGCAAAGGCAGGGAAGCTCCGAGCCTCGTGCGCGACCTCTTCTCCATCGTCGCTTATGTGCTTGTCATCGCGCTCCTCCTGAAAACCTACTTCGAGATTTCGCTGGGCGCGCTGCTCTCAGGTTCGGCGCTGCTCGGCGTGATCCTCGGCCTCGCCTTGCAAGACACGCTCGGCAATCTCTTCTCCGGCATCTCTCTTCATGCGGACAAGCCTTTCGATGTCGGCGACGTGATCTCGGTCGGGAAATACACGGGTGTGGTTGAAAGCGTGACGTGGCGTGCGGCGAAGATCAGGACTTTCACCAATCATGTGGTGCTGGTGAGCAACAGCCAGATCGCCAAAGAGGCCATCGAGGTCTGCCCGCGCGACAACGCGAACGCGCGCCTCGTCTTCTTTAACGCCCTCTACGCCAATTCGCCCGCCAAAGTGATTCAGGTGGTGCGCAACGCCATGCGCGAGGCGGAGAACGTGCGCCGCCAGCCCGCGCCCCTCGTGCGCGTCCGCAATCTCGGCGACAGCGGCGTGGACTACGAAGTTAAATACTGGCTCGAAAACTACGCCCGCTTCAACGACACCGACGCCCTCATCCGTCAACGCATCTGGTACGCCTTCCGTCGTGCCGGATTCAGTTTCGCCTACCCGACGCAGACGCTCCACATCGAGCGGCCCAAATTCGCGGACAAACTCACGGCGAACGGCGAAACTCTCGCCGAACGTCTCTCGACCATCAGCATCTTCACCCCGCTCAATGCCGATGAACTTTCGCGGCTCGCCTGCGCCTCTCACAACCACGTCTATGCGCCCGGTGAGGCGATCATCCGCGCGGGCGAGGACGGCGATTCGATGTTTGTCGTGCATCACGGTCATGTCGCCGTGCAGATCATGGACGATGGTCAGCCGCGCACCGTCGCCACGCTCGGCGAGGGAGACTTTTTCGGCGAAATGGCGCTCTTTACGGGCGAGCCGCGTTCGGCACACGTCGTCGCCGCCGAAGAGACGGAAGTGCTCGAAATCGGCCATGAGGCCATGAAATATCTCTTTGAGACCAATCCCGCACTGGTCGAATCGCTCGGCCAGACCATCACCGAACGCCGCGCCAGCCTGGCCGCCTCAACCGAAGCCGTTGATGAAGAGGAAGCTTCTGCTGGCCTCATCTCCTCCATTAAACGCTTCTTCAGATTGGACTAAGCGATTTTTCGAAGGCTCTCCCCCTAAAACTCTCCCACTGACTTACGCAAAGCGATAAAATTTTTTACGCCGATACTTGACAAAGAAGGACTCAGATATTATTATCTCCTCACGCTCAGCAAATGAAAGCCAAAAAATTAAATCGGGCAGCTACAAGTTGTGAGCGCACAGCAAAGAAAACCTTTTGTTGAAGTGTGAGGAGGAAATTTGTCATGTCTATTACCCGTTATGACCCTTTCCGCGACTTGCGGATGCTACAGGACGAAGTTAATCGTCTGTTTTCCAACAATCTGTCCGGCTCTTTCAGCGATCAGGGAATCGCTCGCGGCGCATGGGCGCCTTCCGTGGACATCTACGAAAACAAAGAGCAGATCGTGCTCGAAGCCGAATTGCCCGGAATGAGTCGTGAGGATTTTGATCTGTCCCTCGAAAACAACGTGCTTACGCTGCGCGGCGAGCGTCGCTTCGAGAAAAAGGATGAATCGGACAATTATCATCGTGTCGAACGCTCGTATGGCTCGTTCACACGCTCCTTTACGCTGCCGCAGACCATCTCGCCGGAGAACGTGACCGCCGAATACAAAAACGGCGTGCTCCGCGTCTTGCTGCAAAAGCGCGAAGAGATCAAAGCGCGCCGGATCGAGATTGCGGGCGAAGGCGCTGAAGAACGGACGCCTAAGAAGACTATCGAAACGAAGGTAGAAGATCAGTCCAAAGGTAAGACAGCGACCGCAGGCAAGTAAGTTAAGCAAAAGTTAAAATTCAAACGCGGAACGATGAGCGGTGAACTCATTCATCGTTTCGCGTTTGTTCAATGAAGGTGTCAGGACTTATGCGTTTAGAACGTTTTACGCTGCGCGGGCAGGAGGCCATTCAAACGGCCATCGAAGGGGCCGAGCGCAACCAGAATCAACAAGTCGAGCCGGAGCATTTGCTCGTCGCCATGCTCGAACAACCCGAAGGCATCGTCCGCCCGATTCTCGGTAAACTCGGTGCGAATCTTCAAGTCGTCTTGAATGATGCCAACGCCTCTATCGGGCGTTTGCCGAAGGTGCAGGGCGGGCAGCAATATTTCAGCCCGCGTCTCACGCAGATTTTCACCGCCGCGCAGAAGCAGGCCGAAGGAATGCAGGACGAGTACGTTTCGACCGAGCATTTGCTGTTGGCAATCGTTGACGAAAAAGAGGGCGCGGCGGGGCGTCTGCTCCGCCAGCACGGCGTCAACCGCGACGATTTGTTGAAAGTGGTCAACGAGATGCGCGGCGATTCGCGCATCACGGATCAGAACGCGGAGGCGAACTATCAGGCGCTCTCGAAATACGCGAAAGACCTAACAGACCTCGCGCGGCAGGGCAAACTCGATCCCGTGATCGGGCGCGACGACGAAATTCGCCGCACGATTCAGGTGCTCTCGCGCCGCACGAAAAATAATCCCGTGCTCATCGGCGAACCCGGCGTCGGAAAAACCGCCATCGTCGAAGGACTCGCGCAGCGCATCATCTCCGGCGACGTGCCGGAGACGCTGCGCAACAAACGTCTGGTCGGTCTTGATCTCGGCTCGATGCTCGCGGGCGCGAAGTATCGCGGTGAATTTGAAGATCGTCTGAAGTCCGTGTTGAAGGAGATCGAAAACGCGAAGGGGCAGATCGTCCTCTTCATCGACGAACTGCACACGCTCGTCGGCGCGGGCGCAGCGGAGGGCGCGATTGATGCGTCGAACATGTTGAAGCCGGCGCTGGCGCGCGGCGAGTTGCGCTGCGTCGGCGCGACGACCTTGAACGAATACAAAAAACACATCGAAAAGGATGCCGCGCTCGAACGCCGCTTCCAACAAGTCTACGTCGGCGAGCCGACCGTGGAAGACACGATTGCCATTTTGCGCGGGTTGAAGGAACGTTACGAGAAGCATCACAACGTGGACATCAAAGACTCCGCGATTGTGGCTGCCGCCACCCTCTCGAATCGTTACATCACGGATCGCTTCCTGCCCGATAAGGCGATTGATCTCATCGACGAGGCCGCCTCGCGTCTGCGCATCGAAATCGACAGCTTGCCTATCGAGATCGATCAACTCGAACGCGAGATCATGCAGTTGGAGATCGAGCGGCTGGCGTTGCAACGTGAAGAAGATGACCGCTCGAAGAATCGGTTGAGAGAGATCGAGCAACGCGCGGCTGATCTGCGGGAGAAGTCTTCCGGCATGAAGGCCAAGTGGCAATCGGAGAAGGAAGCCATCAAGCACATGGAGGAAGCGCGCGGCCAGTTGGATGAGTTGAAACTGGACCTCGAACGGGCGCGCAACGCGGGCGATTTGGCGCGCGCCTCCGAACTGCAATACGGCGAGATTCCCGTGCTCGAACGCAAACTGGAAGCAGAGCAGGCACGGCTTGGCGAACTGCAAGCGGACGGCGTCATGCTTAAACAGAAAGTTGACGAAGAAGATATCGCCGAAGTGGTTGCTAAATGGACGGGCGTGCCGGTCGCGAAGATGCTCGAAGGCGAGATGCAGAAACTCGTGACGATGGAGGAGCGTCTGCGCCTGAGAGTCATCGGTCAGGATGAGGCGCTCGTCGCCGTCGCCAACGCCGTGCGCCGCGCACGCGCGGGCTTGCAAGACCCGAATCGTCCGGTCGGCTCCTTTATTTTCTTAGGCCCGACGGGTGTGGGCAAGACCGAGACGGCGCGTGCGCTCGCGGAGTTTCTCTTCGACGACGAACGCGCGATGATCCGGCTCGACATGTCAGAGTACATGGAGAAGCACGCCGTGGCGCGGATGATCGGAGCGCCGCCGGGCTACGTCGGCTACGAGGAGGGCGGGCAGTTGACCGAAGCCGTCAGGCGCAGGCCCTACTCGGTCGTGCTCTTCGACGAGATCGAGAAGGCGCACCCGGACGTGTTCAACGTGCTCCTGCAAATTCTCGACGACGGGCGTTTGACCGACTCGAAAGGGCGCACGGTGAGTTTCAAAAACACGGTCTTGATCATGACCTCGAATCTTGGGAGCCGGGAGATACAAGCGGCGGGCGACGACGAGAAGGGGGCGCGCGAAACGGTCTTACAGGAACTGCGCGGCCATTTCAAACCGGAGTTCCTCAATCGCATCGACGACGTGGTGATCTTCCATCAACTCTCGCGCGAAGAGATCGGCCAGATCATCGACGTACAACTCGAACGCCTGCGCCATATGCTCGCGGAGCGCAACATCACGCTTACGCTCGACGATTCGGCGCGTGCCTTGCTCGCGCGCGAAGGCTACGATCCGATGTACGGCGCGCGTCCGCTGAAGCGTGCGATCCAGACGTTGATTCAGAATCCGCTGGCGTCGAAACTGCTGCGGGGCGAGATCGCGCCGGGGCAGATCGTTGGCGTCTCCGCCGGCAGCGAGCAGATGGAGTTTGCGACCGACACAGCGGCAGCAGCGAACTAAGGGAATGCGGAATGCGGAATGCGGATTAAAAAAGCCTGCTCTTGTCTTTCAATCCGCAATCCGCATTCCGCGATCAGTAAGCTTCTCTATATAACGATTAACGATTTACTATTCACGGCTATGGTATCTTTCCGCAAGGAGAAAAAGAAAAGACTTATGCAAGAGAGACGGGCGGCTGAAGCGGCGCGCATGCAGGATGATGCCCCGGCAGCCGAAAGTGTTCGCGTGACGGATCGCAGGCGCGTTAGCCTCGACGATTCAGCAGAAGGTGTGAGAGTGCAGGGGGAAGGGGCGGAAGCTACGAGTTTGAAGCCGAAGTACGTGGAAGAACTCGAAGCGCGGACACGCGCCGCCGAGCAGGCGGTGAAAGATGTGCAGGCGCGCTTCGAGCAGGTGCGCTCCGAACTCAAGCGCGAGACCGATGAAATCAGGCAACGTCTCACACGAACGGCGGACGAACGCGCCACGCGCGAGAAGGCCGCGTTCGTCGGCGCGCTCCTGCCCGTGATGGAGAACTTACAGCGCGCGATGGAAGCGGCGGAGAGCGGCGGCTCGCTCGAATCTCTACTCGACGGCTTGCGCGGCACGCTCAACGGCTTCGAGAGCGTCCTCACGTCCGCCGGGATCGAGCCGGTGACGGCGGTTGGCGCGCAGTTCGACCCGGAACTGCACGAAGCGGTTGACACAATCGAGGTCGAACCCGAGCGCGATGGCATGGTCACGGCGGAATACGGTCGCGGCTACCGGATGGGCAGCCAACTGCTGCGTCCCGCGCGCGTGCAGGTTGGGCGCGCATAACTCGAAGCGCAAAAAGCGGCTGAATGGATATTCTTCCGTGGTCATGAGTAAGTTGTCCGTTGTTTGTGGTTGGTAAAGCGGATGGCTATAGATCAAAAGCTCAAATTAGGTGAGACATAAAACAAGTGGCGACGGACAACTGACGACGGACAATTATTAAGGAGAACAAGAAGTGACGGCAAAACAGTTGAAGTTTAGCGAAGAGGCGCGGCACGCGATGTTACGGGGCGTGAACACGCTGGCGAACGCAGTGCGGGTGACGCTGGGGCCGAAGGGTCGCAACGTGGTGCTCGGCAAAAAGTTCGGTTCGCCCGTGATCACGAAAGACGGCGTGACGGTGGCGAAAGAGATCGAACTGAAAGACAACTACGAGAATATGGGCGCGCAGATGGTGCGCGAGGTGGCGACAAGGACGAACGACACGGCGGGCGACGGAACGACGACCGCCACCGTGCTCGCGCAGGCCATCTTCCGCGAAGGCGTCAAGAACGTGACGGCGGGCGCAAACCCGATGGCCTTGCAGCGCGGCATTCAGCGCGCGACGGAGGCAGCGGTCGCGGATTTGGAGCGGCAGTCGAAGAAGGTGAAGAGCAAAGAGGACCTCGCCAACGTCGCCAGCGTCTCGGCGAACAACGACCGCGAACTCGGCGAATTGATCTCCGAAGCGATGGAGCGTGTGGGCAAGGACGGCGTCGTGACGGTCGAAGAATCGCGCACGCTCGAAACCGAGTTGGAGATCGTCGAAGGGATGCAGTTTGATCGCGGCTACGTGTCGGCCTACTTCGTCACGAATCCGGATCGCATGGAAGCGGTGTTGGAAGACCCGCTCATCCTCATCCACGAGAAGAAGATCGCGGCGATGCGAGATTTGCTGCCCGTGCTGGAACAAATTTCAAGTCAGGGACGCTCGCTCCTGATCATCTCCGAAGATATCGAAGGCGACGCGCTCCCGACTCTGGTCGTCAACAAATTGCGGGGCACGATCAAAATCTGCGCCGTCAAAGCCCCGGCTTTCGGAGACAGGCGAAAGGCGATTCTCGAAGACATCGCAACTCTAACGGGCGGGCGTCTGATCACGGAAGACCTCGGCATCAAGTTGGAGAACGTCACCTTCGACGACCTCGGCACGGCCAAGCGCGTCATCGTCGATAAAGACAATACGATTATCATCGAAGGCGCGGGGAAGGGGCAGGATATTCAGGGGCGCGTGGCGACGATTCGCCGCCAGATCGAAGACACGACATCGGACTACGACCGCGAGAAGTTGCAGGAGCGTCTGGCGAAACTCGCGGGCGGCGTCGCCGTGATCCGCGTCGGCGCGTCAACCGAGACGGAGATGAAAGAGAAGAAGATGCGCCTGGACGACGCGGTGAACGCGACGCGCGCGGCGGCGCAAGAGGGCATCGTGCCGGGCGGCGGCATCGCACTGCTGCGCGCGGCGAAGGCGCTCGATAAGTTGCAACTCGATGACGAAGACGAACAGACGGGCGTGCGCCTGTTGCGTCGCGCGCTGGAAGAACCGGTGCGGCGCATCGCGGAGAACGCGGGCGTGGACGGCGCGATTGTCGTCGGCAAGGTCGAAGAGTCGAAGGGTGCGAAAGGCTACAATGCCGCGACCGGAAATTATGAAGACCTGGTGGCGGCGGGAATCATCGACCCGACCAAAGTTGTCCGCACCGCATTGCAAAATGCGGCCTCGGTCGCCGGACTGTTGTTGACGACCGGAGCGGCTGTGACCGAACTGCCCGAACCGAAAAAAGCCGCCGGGCCGCCGATGGGCGGCGGGGAAGATTACGACTACTAAACCGCTGCCCGGCTTTCAAACCACCATCGGGATCGAGGCGTTCGCCCAACATTGTGCTTTTCGCGGCAAGTTGTGGCGAACGCTTCTTTCATTGACGGTCTCATTTGTCTCCGGGCGGATGTCCGGCATGCGATAGAGAATCGGCAAACAATGGCAACATAATTGAAGTCCGGAATGTGCTATGCTGAATTGTCTCGTAACGCAACGGGGCCGGGACGCATAGCATCTAAAATCAGCCGCTCGAACCGCGGAGAATATGAGTCATGATTCTCTTTTGCGACGAACCGCAACAGATCGTCAAGCGTAAATGTAATCGGGCGGCAATTGTTGGCGGTCAACTTACTCGCAGCGGTAGCGGCTGCGATTACCAGATTTAGAAGGAATAAAATGGTTGATCTAGGAACATACAAAGATCGCTTCGCGGAGAGCGGGCAACGCATTTTTGAATTCGCGATGCAGGAATCAAAGCGTCGTGACCAAAATTACATTGCGGTCGAACACATTCTCCATGCTTTCATCACGGAAGAGGCCGAACTGTTCAACTCGACCATGCACGACCTCTCGCTCGACCCGTTTAATATCAAAATTCAGATCGAGCGACGACTGGACAACAATCGTTTCCAGCACGTCGGCAAGGGCCTGCGCATCGCGCCGGAGACGATTGATCTCTTCAAGCGCGCGATGGAGCGTTCGCGGGCGCAGGGGCGCAAGACCATCGAATCGACCGACCTCTTTATGGCGCTCGCTCAGGAGGGCGGACTTTTAACCGGCGTGCTCCGGCCTCTCGGCGCGGACTCGGAAGCACTGGCGGAAAACGTGCGTGCGCGTGTTCGTCTGCGCGAACAGGACGAAGAACAATATCGCAAGAAATATGAATTGCCGCCCTACTTGAAACATTTCGGCACGTCGATGAACCGGCTGGCGCGCATGGACAAGATTCCGCCGACCATCGGGCGCGAGCGCGAGATACAGCAGATGGTGGAGATTCTCTGCCATCGCGAGCGCGCCAATTCGCCGATGCTCGTGGGCGAACCCGGCGTCGGCAAGACAGCAGTGGTGGAAGGCATCGCGCGGCTCATCGAACTCGAACCGGACAAAGTTCCAGCGCGATTGCGCAACGCGCACATCGTCCAACTGCAAATGGGTGGACTCGTCGCAGGCACGATGCTGCGCGGCATGTTCGAGGAACGCATCAAGGGAATTATCGACGAGGTGAAGGAACGCCCCGAATTGATCCTGTTCATCGATGAGGCGCATACGATCATCGGCGCGGGCGCGGCGCTCGGCACGTCTTCGGATGCGGCCAACATGTTCAAGGCTTCGCTCGCGCGCGGCGATCTGAGAATCATCGGCGCGACGACCATTACCGAGTACAAAGAATATATCGGTGAAGACGAGGCATTGGCGCGTCGGTTCCGCTTGGTCAAAATTGATGAGCCGACCCTGCTGCAGACGCGCGAGATTTTGTTGGGTCTGCGCCCGCGCCTCGAAAGAAATTATTCGGTGACGATCTCGGACGACGCCATCAACATGGCACTGGAGATGGCTCCGAAGTACATCCGGAATCTGCATCTTCCTGATAAGGCCATCGGCTGGCTCGACACGGCTTCGGTCAAAGTCGAGATCAACGAACCGGAAGCGTTGGTGGTCAGGCCGGAACACATCATCGAAGTGATTTCGCAGGAGTCGCACATCCCGCGCGACATGATCTCGCGCGACACCACCGACCGCTTCGGGCAGATGGAAGTGGACCTGGGTAAACGCGTCATCGGACAGAAAGAAGCGATCCAGGCCGTCTCCCAACGCTTGCGTTTGAACAAGGGGCCGCTCAAAGAATCGCACTATAAACCGGACGGCGTCTTGCTGTTCTTGGGGCCCACGGGTGTGGGTAAAACCGAACTCGCCAAGGCGGTCGCCGAATTTATGTTCGGCGACGAAGAGAAGATGGTGCGCATCGACATGTCGGAATACGGCGACGGCACGATTGGCGTCGAGAAATTGATCGGCATGCCGCGCGGCATCGTCGGCTCGGAGCGCGGCGGCATCCTGACGGAGCGTCTGCGTGAGAATCCTTATACGGTGCTATTGCTTGATGAGGTGGAGAAGGCTTCGCCGACGCTGATGAATCTGTTCTTGCAGGCATTTGACGAAGGCTGGCTGACGGACGGGCGCGGCAAGAAAGTTTACCTGTCGGACGCCATCGTGATCATGACTTCAAATCTCGGCTCGGAGAATTTCAAGAAGTACGAGAAGCCGCTCGGTTTCGGCGCGAAGACCTTAGGCGACGTGCGCGCGGTGAAGCATGAAGTAATGAAGTCGGCGGAGCAGCGTTTCTCGCCGGAATTTCGCAACCGCATCGATGAGATCGTCGTCTTCTCGCCGCTCACGATGGATGAAGTCAAACAAATTGCCGTCATCTATCTCGACAAGTTGCGTCGCCAGATGGAGCGGCAGGGCAAGACCGTCCAGGTGACGGAGCGCGCGATTGACCGTCTCACGGAGAAGGGGTATAGCCCGGCCTACGGCGCGCGTTTCCTGAAGCGTCACATTGATGAGAAGGTCAAACTGCCGCTCACGGCGATGTGGAAAGGCGCGACGCAGTTCCGCGTGGACTACGAGAATGGCGAGATCACCATCAACGCCATCGACGCGCCGAGCGTTAACTAGAACAACGACACTTTTGAGCGCGCGAAATTTCTGTGCTCATTCTCAACCAAAGGGTTTCAGCGACTATAGTTTATAGCTCGTCTGAAACCCTTTTTGCTTATCTTAACAGTAGCAACTCAAGCAGAGGCGCAGAGAAAAGGCAGGGAGAACACGGCGGGGGAACGTTAACTTCGCCGCTTGAAATTTGTGACCCCCCTGATCTCAAATTTCTCAAATTTCAAATTTGAGAATACTTTACTCCCCGTTGTTTGCGCCTCCGCGTTAAAATCATCCGCGTTCGACATTCAAGCTGAAGGCATCTGGAATTTTATGGGTTTGATAAAGGATCAACTTCGCAATTTCTCCCGGCTCGTGTTGCCGTTCATCTCTTTCGTCGTCCTGAGCGATTCAACTTCCGCTCAAACAACGCCGGGCAACGCGCCGCCGCAAATTAATCTGACAACGCAAGCGGGGACGAAGGATGAGAAGGCAGAAGAGATCGTGCGGCGCGCGATTGCGGCGCAGGGGGGCGGCGCGTTCCTCGGCGTCAAGACGATCATCGGGCGCGGTTACTACACGCCGTTCGATAAGGGTGTCTCCACGTTGCCTCAGGCTTTCATCGATTATCTGGTGTTCCCCAACCGTGAGCGGACGGAATTTCGCGGGGCGCGGGGGCGCAACATCCAAACCAACACCGGCGACGGCGGTTGGCTCTTCGAGAGTTCGACGCGCTCGCTGGTAGACATGCCGCAGGCGCAGGTGGAAGATTTTCGCCTCGCGATGCGCACGAGCCTCGATAATCTGTTGCGCGGTTGGTGGCGCAGCGAAGACGCGCGACTGACGTATCTCGGTCGCCGCGAAGCCGGACTCGCACGGCGCAACGAAGCCGTGCGGTTGACCTACACGAACGGCCTCGTCGTCGATTTCGAGTTCGGCGCGAAAGACGCTCTGCCCGCCAAAACTTTTTACAAGCGAAAGAACGGCGCGGGCGAAGAGGTGACGGAAGAAGATCGCTTCGCCAGTTACAAAACCGTCGCGGGCGTCACCGTCCCCTTTATCATCGATCATTATCGCGCGGGCGAGCAGTCGAGCCGTATCAACTACGATTCGGTGGAGTTCAATAGCCCCGTCCCCGACGCGCTCTTCGTCAAACCGGCGAACATCAAAGCGATCAAATAAATCTCTAAACTGTGAGCGTGAAAATATGTCCGCCCCGAAGACCGAGAAAGGCGCAAAGTTGCTCGCACGAGTTTTCTTTGCACCTTCTCGGTCTTGATTTGTCAGGCATCGGACGAGTTTAGTCGCCGCTCTCGCCCGCAACGCGTCTTGAGGCGGTCGAGGCCGGGTGATAGAGCGCGTAGATTTCCTCTTTTACTTCGGGCGGGAAGCAGACGCGGTTGAGTTGGTAGCGTTGCAAGCCGCGCACCGCGCCGCTGACTTCGCTGATCTCGCGTATCTGCGGACGGGCGTAATTGTCTTCGACGTAGATGCGCGCTTTCGGTTCCGCGCCTTCCGCCGTGTAATAGTTGTAGTAGGGCACATCGCCCGCATGATCTTCGATGAAGTAGAAGCGCGGCTCGAAACCGGCGCGGGCGACGGCGACGCTGGCCGCGCTCAGAAACTGCTCACGCTCGTCTGCCGGCATATCGAGGTCAATCGCTTTGAAAAGGCGGCGACCGATGAAGCGATTGCTGAGATCGTTAAGCACCGTATCTTTCGCGCCGCGCCATTGCTTGAGATGAAAGAGTACGTCGGAATCGTCCATCTCCAGATGGTCTGCGAGCGTGAGCGTCTGGCGATGCAAGACTTTTTCAAAAGCTGTGCCGGGCGCGCACCACACCTCTTCGCCCGCCGCGACGAGTTCTAGCGCGCGGCGCAACACCGAACGCAACACCGCTTCCGCCGAACGCAGCGTGCGATGAAAATAGACTTGCCGGAACATGTAATAGCGCGCCTGTAGATATTCCTCGACGGCGTAAAGTCCACGCGCGGCGACGTAGATGCGATCATTCGCTTCATCGACGGCGAGCGCATTGATGATCCATTCGAGATCGTAGTTGCCGTATTTCGCGCCGGTCATCAGCGAGTCGCGCAGGAGGTAGTCCATGCGATCCACGTCCAACTGCGAAGAGACGAGTTGACCGAGAAAGGCGGGCTGGAATCTCCCTTCGATGATCTCGGCGACGCGCTGCGGAAGCTGTGGCGAATACTCGCGCAGCGCGCGATTGATCTCCGTCTCTTCCGCGAGCACGGCGCGCACGGTCCATGCCTCGTGGTGAAAGCCGAGGACGTTTTCCATAACGTGCGAAAACGAGCCGTGCCCGATATCGTGCAGGAGCGCCGCCGCCCGCGCCGCCGCGCGATCCTCCTCCCGGATCGAATAATTCTCGCCGAGGCGATCCAGCACGCGCGTGATCAAATGCAGCACACCCAGGCTGTGGGTGAAGCGCGAATGCTCCGCGCCCTGATAAGTGTAGAGCGCGAGGCCGAGTTGCTTGATGCGGCGCAGGCGTTGAAATTCCGGCGCGTCGATCAAGCGCACGAGCAGCCGCCCTTCCCGCGTGTCGGTGCGCAAGCGGATGATGTTATGCACGGGGTCGCGGTAGATGCGTTCGCTCATTGAATCAATCGTAAATGGTAAATGGTAAATGGTAAATGGCTGAGAGAATTTCCTCTGAGCTTCAGACTCGGAAAAACAAGCGAGCGGGCCGGAGCGAATTGAATCATTCACCCCGGCCCGCTCGCTTGTTTCATAGCGACGCTAGCTGCGGTTCATTTGAGTGTGTCCAGCAAGTGGCCGAGTTTCTCTTTCTTGGTGCGCAGGTAGTGAGCGGCGGCCTCCCCGTGCGCGACTTCAAGCGCCACGCGCTCGACCACCTGCAATCCCGCTTCTTCCACCGCGCGCAGTTTCAAAGGATTGTTCGACATCAGGCGCACGCGGCACAAACCCAGATCGAAAAGTATCTCGGCGCACTGTCGATATTCGCGCAGGTCAACGGCCAGGCCGAGTTGTTCGTTGGCTTCGACCGTGTCCGCACCTTCGTCCTGCAATGCATAGGCGCGAATCTTGTTGATGATGCCGATGCCGCGCCCCTCCTGCAGTTGATAGACAAGGACGCCGCGCCCTTCCGCTTCGATCAACTCCATGGCGCAATGCAGTTGCGGCCCACAGTCGCACTTGAGCGAGCCGAACACGTCGCCTGTCAAACACTGCGAATGGATGCGCACGAGCGTCGGTTCGTCGCGCGTCAGTCTGCCTTTGAAGAGGGCGATGAACTCCTCGCCGGAGGCGCGCGAACGATATCCCGCGATCTGGAACGCGCCGAACCCGGTCGGCAATTTCGCGACCGACACGCGCTCGATTGAAAGATTTGTCGTCGCCCCCTGGCAAGAAGTAATCGGTGCTACTTTCAAAACAACTTGCTCCTCGAACAATCGGCGAAGTTTCCCGGTCAGCCGCCTACGGAAAAAATCGCCAGCCGTTGCCCTCTATCGAAACTCGATGTGACCGGCTCGAATTATAAGTTCCCGCACGGGCAGCGACAAGACGCAAGACGATAATGGTCGAGCGCAGGAGATGAAACCAAAGGCTGCAAAGTCCCACGTCTCACGTCGCGAATCATAAACCAGGTCGCCGCCCGTGCGGGGCTGTCCGGCGCGGCTCTGAGCTGAAATTGCAAGATAAAGATTGATCTTTTCTTGTTCATCGCGCATCCTTTGCGCGTTAGCTTTATGTGTTATGGAAAAAGAAGATATTCACAAGACCTTGCCCGCCGCGCTCTCCGGGTCGCACGAACGCCGCCCCGCGCTCGTTTTCATGCGCGGTGATCTGCTGGGCGCGCCCATTCCGCTCGAACGCGACGAGGTGATCCTCGGGCGCGCTCTCGAAGCCGACATCCGCGTCAATGACGCACGCGCCTCGCGCCTGCACGCACGCATCCGTATCGAACACGACGCCGAGACAGGCACGCCCCGCTATCGCGTCGCCGATCTCGGCTCAACCAACGGCACGTTGCTCAACGGCCAGCCCGTCACCGATGCCACTCTCCAGAACGGCGACAAACTCATCATCGGCGAGCACCTGATCCGGTTCGACCTGCTCGACGACATCGACCGCGAGTTTCAACGCCAGCTTTACCGGCTCATCGCGCACGATGAACTGACCGGGCTGCTGACGAGCAAGTCTTTCTTCTCCGAACTGCGCCGCGAGGCCGCCCGCGCCGAAAGCGAAGGGCGTCCCTTCTGCGTCCTGATGATGGACCTGGATCATTTCAAACTCGTTAACGACACGCACGGCCATCTCGTCGGCAGTCAAACGCTCGAAGAGATCGGCGGTCTCATCACACGGGCGTTGCGCACGGGCGACGTGGCCGCGCGTTTCGGCGGCGAAGAATTTGCCGCGTTTCTGCTTGACGCCGATTGCGCGCAAGCCCTCGTCGCCGCCGAGCGCGTCCGCACGACGATAGAGGAGCATGCCTTCGCCGCCACGCGGCGCGGCGCGACGGGCGATGAGAAGCGCACGCTCCGCCTCACGATCAGCATCGGCGTCGCCTCTTTCCCCGGAGATGCGCGCGATCCAATCGAATTGATCGAACTGGCCGACACCGCGCTCTACCACGCCAAACAGTCGGGGCGCAATCGCGTCAGCGCGTTCTGCTATACGCCCGCTGAGTTGACTTCATCCGATCTCCCCCCGCGCAACGCGCCGCCCAGAATAGAATGAGGGCAAGTCAAGTACCACCAGCTAAAGCCGGTGGCTTGTAGCTTGCGACTGAAAGTCGCATCCACCTTGTCGGCTAAAGCCGACCTTAGGCTGCTTGACACAGCCCCGACTTGAATTGCTTCAAGCCTCGTTG
>JBPCIP010000038.1:0-24141 GCA_051006195.1 Pyrinomonadaceae bacterium | reverse complement strand
ACAAGTTCAAGCGCTTGTTGCTGCGCTTCGAGCGCTTCCAACGGCGTCACTTAGGCTTCAAACTAATGGCCTACACCATGATCAATGTGCGCGTCTTTTGTTGATGCCAAACTTGCAACCAGTTCATACATTGCCATGACAGTCTGTCTGAGGTGTGAAAATTTATCCGCGCCTGAAGCACGGCACTCCGCCCGGCGAGCGATAAATTCAACTTCCACAAGACGAGCGCGAGATTAATGCATGTGAAAGGGGCCGCCGGGCGGTTCCGGTTCCAACTCGGGGCGGGTCGAATCCTGGACGACCTCGTGCATCTCCAACACGTTCGCACGGGGATAAGCATCTTTCGGCAACGTGCCGGACTGAGCATGTCCTTTCACAAATGCATCGGAGCGCACCCAGTTGAGAAAGTCCTGCCGGCTCTTCCACATCGTGAAGACCACATACGGGTCGCCCTCATTGACGGGGCGCAGGACCTGATTGGAAATAAATCCCGGCATCTGGTCCACCAGTCCGGCTCGCTCCCGAAACACCCTCTCAAAATCCCCTGCGTATTCCGGCTTCACATAAATACGATTGGCAACAGTTATCATTTCCCGTCTCCCTGTAGTTTCAACAGTCCACTATCATGCCGGTTCGCTCGCAATTCCGCGAGCAACCGGGCAGGTGACAATGGAATAGATGATGCTTGAATGCGGATTTCATTATAGCGCACACGACTGTCTATCGCCGGGTTAAGAATTACTAACCATCAACGGAGAACGTCCGACAAGGAGAATCTGCTATGCTTCAACGTATCGCGGTGCTGCTCTTGAACCTGATGCTGGTTGGCGCGTGCGCGACCACTCGAAAGGACGGCGGCGATAAGACGCCTGCCCCGAAAGCCGATAACGCCGCCTCTACCTCTGCGTCGCCGCGCCACACTCTCATCAAAGCCGGGCGCATGCTCGATGTGCGATCCGGCTCATACCAGTTTGACCGGGGTGTGCTCATCGAAGGCGAGCGCATCAAAGAAGTCGGCCCGTGGGCAGAGGTGCAAAGCCGCGCGCCGAAAGATGCGCGCGTGATCGATCTCGGAGCCGGTATGACGCTCTTGCCCGGCTTGATCGACTGCCACACCCATCTGCTCGACCTCCGCAAAGCGAATCTAGAGTTTTACGAAAACAACGCCCGGCGGCTCGCCCAAAAAAGTCAGGAAGATCACGCGAAGTTGGGCGCGTTGACGGCACGCGAAACGGTGGAGGCGGGCTGGACGACGGTGCGCGATCTGGGCGACAGCGCAAACAAAAGCGACTTGAGGCTCCGCGATGCGATCATAGCCGGTCAAGTCGTAGGGCCGCGCATGATCGTCTCCGCCAGCAAACTGACGCCCCCGAAAGGGCAACACATTAAACCGGAAGCGCCCGTTTCCGAAGAGATCGTCAAGCGTGAATATCTGCTCGTCAACGATCTTGAAGCGGCGCGACGCGGCGTGCGCGCGGCAGCGGACGCAGGCGCGGATGTGATCAAGGTCATCGTCGATGACGGGCCGCTCGTCCTCGAACCGGAGATCGTGAAAGGTATCGTGGAGGAAGCGCACCGCGCCAACCTCAAAGTTGCGGCTCATGCGCATGTCGCCGCGAGCATCAAGATCGCCGTCGAAGCCGGGGCGGATTCCATCGAGCACGCTTACCAGATCAGCGATGAATCTTTGCGACTGATGAAAGAAAAAGGGCTTTTCCTCGTCCCGACCGACATCACGCCGGAGGCCGTCTCCGAACTGCTCGCCAAATCTCTACCGCCCGGCGCGGCGAAGCGCCCGGAGATGGAGATGTACGCCAGAGAGCAGGTGGAGCTTGCCCCGGAACGACTCCGGCGTGCCTTGCGCATCGGCGTCAAAATCGCGGCTGGTTCCGATCTCGCATGGGACTGGCCCGGCACAACGCGCGGCCAGCAAAGTTTACTCATCATCGACGCTTACAGAAGCGCCGGGATGTCGCCGCTCGACATCATTCGCGCCGCCACGCTCAACGCCGCCGACCTGCTCGGTTGGCAGGATCGCATCGGCGTGATCGAAGCGAACAAGTACGCCGACGTGATCGCCGTCGAAGGCGACCCGCTCGAAAACATCGCCGACCTCAAGCGCGTCGTGTTCGTGTTGAAAGGGGGCGTGGTGCTGAAAGAGGTGAATCGGTAAGCGACTCTCGTATCAATTTTGCTGTCGCGCCGGGAGCCTCAAGCGGCAGCAGATGCCCGACGGTTCCGGGCACGACCGCCAGACGCGCTCCACTAATGCGTTGCACAACTTCGCGTTCGAGCAGGTCGGCGGGCAACACCTCATCAGCTGCACCGACAGCGACGAGAACCGGCACAATGATCTTCGGCATGAGCACGGAGATGTCCTCACGGCTGCCGTGTTCCAGCCATGCGCGCCATGCCGGTCTGGAGGTACGCAAGGTATCTTCAATGATCTGTTCGTCCGCCTGCGGGGAAAGAGGGCGGGCGACGATCTTGCGGGCGGTCTCTGTGGCGGCGGCGCGGTTGCCGTGAGATGACAGCAGTCGCGTGCGCTCGCTGTCATCCATGGGTTCGGGTGTGGGCGGCGAGGGAGCCAGCAGCACGAGCGACAGGAGACCTGCGGGCTGCCGGGCGGCGAATGCGAGCGCGATCTTGCCGCCCATCGAATGGCCGATCAGATGATATCGTTCCACGTTGAGTGAGCGGATCAGTTCGGCCACGTCATCGGCCATCTCGCTCATTGCGTAACCGGTGTCAGGCGCGTCGGAATTTCCGAAGCCGCGCAGGTCAAACGCAATGCAGTGATAATGATTCGCGAGTTGGTCAATCACGCCGGACCACGCCCGCGACGAGCCGCCGAAATAATGCAGAAACAAGAGAATTGCGGATCGGGGGTTGCGGGTTGCGGGTTTTTGAAAGATATGGAGAGTGATGCCGTTGACCTGAATCTTCACCTTACCCTCCTCTGCTGACCCGCCTTCCCGTGTTTCTCCTCCGCAATCCGTAATTCCCAATCCGCAATTGTCAGACTTCCACTTTGAGGCGGGCGGGGCGGTCGGTGATTTCAAACACTTCACCGTGCGGGACGATGGTGATCTGCCCGAACTCTTCGAGCAGCGTGCGATAGGCCGCTGCGACCGGACGCGGTTTGCGTTTGAGATCGTAGAGGCCGCAGGCGTTCACCTTGTCGCGCTTCTTCGCCAATCCGATGTCCCAATCGATCTGGTCTGTCAGGCTGTACCAGGTGAAGCCGAGGACGGGCACGCCGTCGGAGCGCATACGCAACACGTTGATCCACTGTTTCCACAACCACGTCGGCGCTTCGTCCGCTTCAAAAACGTTTGTCTCCGTGTGCATGACGGGCTTTTTGTAACGCTCGTAGTATTCCTTCGTAATTTGATACCACCCCATCACATCTTCGGCCTGACAGATGCTACCGTCAGGCTTGAGGATTTTCTCGTTGCGACCGTAATAGTCGTTGCCCATCACCTGATAACCGGGCGGCTCGCCCTTCATGAACCAGTCGTATTCCTCGCGCGTCAGGCCGTTGTCCATCAAATACAAAAGCACGTCGGCGTCGGGCTGATGCGCGTAAAGTAAATCGAGCGAGATGTAGCGTTGCTTGTTGCCGAGCGTCACTTCGGGCGAATGCGCGGCGGTCGCTTGGTGCATGTATTCGGCGCTTTCGCTCTGCACGATGATGGTGTCGGGACGGCGTTGCGCGATGCTGTGCGTGGCGAGGATGCTGGCGGCGACGAGGTGCTTCATCGCCGTGACGAAGGCGCGGTCGTCCTTCAACTGTTCGTTCCACACGCCGTCCTTCGCGCTCATCTTCGCGGTCACGTAGATTTCATTGACCGGCGTGTAGTAACGCACCCACGGATAACGCGAGGCGACTTGATCGGCGTAGTCTGCGAAGTGTACGGGCAGTTCCGGGTTTTGAAAATTTCCCAACCAACCCGGAACGCCGAAGTGGAGCAGATCGAGAATCGGCGTGATGCCGAGACGCTGTATTTCATTCATCACTTCGTCGGCAAAACTCCAATCGAACTTGCCGGGGCCGCGATGGATGCTGTAGTAAGGCAAACCGTAGCGCAGCACCTTCAGACCCAACTCCTGCACGAGCCGCAGATCGTCGCGCCAGTGTTCATAGTGGCCGCATTCTTTTAGTTGATCGCGCCGCATGTGGCCGTGTCGGATCGTCGGATAAGAGCATTCGATGCCGGTGGCGAAGAGGAAATTCCCCGGAAAGTTATCCGGCAGTCCGCTCCCCGCCGTGCCGCTCGCGCCGCCGTGTTGATCGCCTGCGTAATTGCCGTCGCCGCGCGCGCGCTTGATGATGTGTAGAAATCCGTTCGGTTTCTTCGTCATGATTAGTTTTTCAATCTCCAGTCGTCGCTACGGTTTTTCAGTTCTTCAGAAAGCGGTCGGCGGTGCGTAGCGAGAGCGCCATGATCGTGAGCGCGGGATTACAACTAAGGGCGCTCGGAAAAATCGAGTTGTCGCAGATGTAAAGATTGGGCACGTCGAAAGCTCGCCCGTCAGCGTTGACCACAGCGGTTTCCGGGTCGACGCCCATGCGCGCCGTGCCGATGATGTGCGCGTTGCGCGGGAACGACCAAACGTCTTGTGCGCCGGCGAGCGTCCAAATTTCGCGCATCAACTTTTCGGCGTGCGCCGTCAGGCGGCGCTCGTTCTCGCCGTTGGTGAAATGCACGCGCGGTTTGGGCAGTCCGCGTGCATCTGTTTCGTCGGACAATTCGACGTAGTTATGCTCATACGGCAAGCACTCGCCGAGGATGTTGATGCCGGCGGTGTGATTGTAGCCGCGCATGTGTTCGCGCAGTCGCTCGCCCCAGAAACCGCGCCCGCGCGCGACCTGCGCGGCGTAAGTGACCGGCATCACGCCGATTGATTGCAGGAGGTAGCCGCCGGCAAAGTCCGCGTCCCCGGGGCGGTGCGTGTCTTCAGAGATCAGGCCGCCGGGGATACCTTTATAAGGGCGCACATCTTCCTCGAACTGCCCCCAGACTTGCAGCCCCGTGTGCGCCATAAAGTTGCGTCCCACCTGCCCGCTGGAGTTCGCCAACTCGTTGAGCAAAAGCAGACGCGGCGTCTCAATCGCCCCGGCGCATAAAAAGACCGTGCGACAGAGTTGGCGGTATTCCACGCCATCGCCGCCGTGGGTGTAGACGACGCCCGTGATGCGCCCTGCTCCATCCGTTTCGAGCCGTGTCACGAAACTCTCGGAGCGCACCTCCGCCCCCGCTTCAATGGCGACCGGCACGTAGGTCACGTCCATGCTCGACTTCGCGCCGCTGTTGCACCCTGCCTGACAGAAGCCGCAGTTCTTACACGCTGGTCGCCAGCCCATTCCCGCTTGAAAGTACGAACCGGAGACGGCGGCATTAACTGCCGGGGACGTGCGGATGTCGAGTGTGGCGCAGGCGCGCTCCATCAATTGCGCCGCCCCGTTAAGCGGCAGCGGCGCGAGCGGATACGCATGCCGGCGCGGCGGCCCCCACGGGTAAGGCGATGGCCCAGATACGCCGAGAGAATTTTCCAGTTCGTCGTAGTAGGGTTCGAGATCATCGTAAGCGAGCGGCCAGTCCATGCCGACTCCGAACTCGGTGTGCAGGCGCAAATCGTCGTGTTGCACGCGGGGAACATAAGCGGTGTAGTGAAGCGTCGAGCCGCCCACGCCCGTCCCGGAATTATTGCGCCCAAACCAGAGGGGGTCGCCTCCCGCGCTCAATCGCTCGTCGTTCCAGAAGAGATGCATCTGCGCCGCTTCGTCGGTGGCAAAGTCGCGCGCGGGCGCCCAGTGCCGCCCGGCTTCGAGAGCAACGACACTCAAACCCGCGGAGGCGAGCCGCGCCATTAGCGGCGCACCCCCGGCTCCGGTCCCGATGATGACGGCGTCCACCATCTCGTGCGCGGCGTACTGTCGCATGGGCACGGGGCGGCCATAGAGGTCGGGGGCGCGACCTGTCCGTATTTCGTCATGTCGCGGCGAGGTCTCAAACTCTTTCACGCTCGTCCTCCAATGCCTGTGGCTCCCGCGCTTCGAGTTCGTCGAGTTTGATCAACTGCCAGCCGTGGGCGTCGGCCATACCGACAAATCCGATCTCCTCCTGCGCCAGCGGGTGGCTGTAATAACTCTCCGTCGCCCCGGCGAGAAGTTCTTCGAAGAAGCGGCTGGCTTGAATCGTCTCCCATGTCCCGCCGCTCACTTCATTGCGCTGCACGAGCAAAAGGAGTTGGTCCTGCTGCGCCTCGTCCAACTCATGAAAATTTCCGCCGAATAAAAGTTGCGCGCTTTCGTCTAAGGCCAGCAGCCCGCGCCGGTGCGCTTCACCATCCGGCGGCATCTGGTCGTAACGCCAGCCGTCTCCCTCCTTTTGCGCCAGCCGTCCATCAATTGCGCCCGCGAGATCAATCGGGTGCGGGCGTTCGGGTTGCGGGATGAGACGGGCGCAGACCGCGCAGAGAGTGGCGTAGGCGGCGGCATCGAAGAAGCGAGGGGCGGCAGTCGTCTCCCGATTCAATCTCTCCAGCAGCGCGATGCGCGTCTGCGGAGTGACCATATCGGTTTCCAGCAGAGCGCGCACCGTGCCGGTCGGGTAATGTTTTGATTGCATATGATTTGTTCTCCGCCGTTCGGGCGGCAGATTACTATTTAATTCTTACTCTTCTTCGCCGCGCTTGGCGTAAGCCTTCGCCTCCGGTTCGATCTCCTGTTTCTCCTGCCACTTGTTGCAGCCGCTCGCTCCGCTCACTATCAGCGCATAGGGTTTGAGGTCTTCCTGCACGCACAGCGCGAGGCGCGGCGTGATAACTTCGCTACGTCGTTCCTCAACCTGCCAGAAACGACAGGTCAGACAGACACCGACTTTGTCGTGTTCCGGCAGTGGGACGGCTTTCTTCACTTCCTGAAAATGTTCATATGTCGGCATCATCATCTCCTCTACTCGTCAGTTATAGACCGGCTTGTTGCGTCGTCCGGGTCTGTTAAGGCGCGTCGGCGGGTAGCCAATCGTTTCAATTCGTTTCAATGCGCGATACGACAGCGCGTGCAGTAAGAGACGTTGGCCGCGACGCGCCACTTGTGGCCGAAGCGGTGACACACATGGCGCTTGAGAAATTTGTGCCAGCGCGCCCGTATTGATCTTGATAAAGACGCCATCGCCGTTGTCGCCGTCCGTCATTAACCGCTGGATAATTTGCCTCCGGTCACTTCCACGAGGCTCCCGGTCACAAAACTCGAATCGCTCGAAGCCAGAAACACGTAGGCGGGCGCCAGTTCTTCGGGCTGGCCGGGTCGTTTGAGAGCGACCTCATGGCCGAAGTTCTCAACTTCCTCTTCCGGCATCGTCGCCGGGATGTTCGGCGTCCAGACGGGGCCGGGCACCACGGCGTTGACCCGAATGCCCTGCTCGGCGAGATTGAGCGCCAGCGATTTGGTGAAAGCGTGAATCGCGCCTTTCGTGGCGCAGTAATCCACCAGCATCGGGTTGCCGACGAGGCCGACGATGCTGCCCGTGTTGATGATCGCGTCGCCTTTCGCGAGGTGCGGCAGCGCGGCCTGCGCCATGTGGAAGTAGCCGAAAATGTTCGTCTCGAAAGTGCGGCGGAACTGCTCTTCGCTCAGGTCGGCAAATTTCTTTTGTGCCATCTGGTAAGCGGCGTTGTTGACGAGAATGTTCAGACCGCCCAGTTCCGCCACCGTCCGCTTGACCGCCTCACGGCACTCTTCCCCGTGGCGCACATCGGCTTTGATGACGAGGCAGCGTCCGCCTTTCTCTTCGACCATCCGGCGCGTGGTCTCGGCATCCTCATCGTTGACGTTGTATAAAATGGCAACATCCGCGCCTTCCATCCCGAAAGCGATGGCGACCGCACGCCCGATGCCCGAATCGCCGCCGGTGATCAAAGCAATTTTGCCTTTGAGCTTGCCCGCCGCCAGATAGTTCGACAAATCGCTGTCGGGTGGCGGGGTCATTTCCGACTGCTTGGCCGGGTAGGGCAGTTTTTGTCCGGGGATGTCTTCAGCCTTGGGATACTCTTTCTCGTTGCTCATTAACTTGTTCTCCTGTGTCGTTCAAGACCGGCGATTGTTTTGAAAAAACGTTTTCGCCTTCTCATCCGCACATTGGTTTCAGGACCTCGGCGAAGCCGGATGAACCCAATCTGGCAATTCCTCTCGCCGGTTCACGCAGTTGCTTGCGCGTCTGGATATTGCGGCCCTTCTTTGTGGTCGCAAAAAATGCAACTCCGGTCGGGGCGATGGCGCATTTTGGCGCAAGAGTCGAGTTGCCCCTTTTTCAACTTCAGGAAAAGCTCCGTCGCGAGCAGCATGGCGAGCGGCGGGGCCGTAAAATAAACCCACAAGTCCATCCAATGTTTCGCCGCCAGAGCCGACCCGAAAGTGCGCGCCGGATTGAGGCTCATGCCGGAATAAGGAGTCTCCACGATCAAATAGATGGCGATCAGGAGGCCGATGAAGAAGCCGGTGAACTTCTCAAAGCGTTGCGAATTAATCGCGGCTAAGGCAACGAGCATCATGATGAAAGAGATGAGGAATTCGGCCACGAAAGCATCGAGTGTCCCGTGTTCGCCCGGCTTGGGTGCGGTCGCGGCGTAATTAACTGCCGGATGCGCGAACGGCGCGCCGAGCGTCAGCTTCAACACCTGCGCGATGACAATGGCTCCGGCGAATTGCGCGAGCGTATAGAAAACGGCGTCCCACCACTTGATTTTCCCCAGCCGATAAAACGACCATGTCACCGCCGGATTGATGTGCGCCCCGCACCGCTGTCCCCACGGCGAGTAAATGAATCCTGAGATGTAAGCTCCCATCAACAACCCCAGCGGCACGCGGCGCAGCAGCGCGTGTTTGCCAAACGCTTGATGGATGGGCGAGTCGGGGTGTTCAAGAGTCAAAGCCAGCAGCCCGGCTCCTAACATGAATCCGATCAATCCGGCTGCTTCCATCAAATATTCCGCCCAGTGATCTTTCAGAGCATCAAGCAATGCTTCTCTTCTCCGGACTTTAGCGTGGCTGCAAGCTACTAAAACAAATAATTCGCGAGACACAGTTCTATATATCACCACATCACTTAAGGCACACAGGCTGGTCAACCAGCCACTCAGCCCGCCTAGAGTCGGACATAGCAGTCTGCTTCAGCCACAACATTAATATTCGGAGGAATTTGAATTTCGAGGATATAAAAGTTATGTAAGTTTAGGATGAAGATAGGTAAAGATTCGATAAAGATTCTGTAAGCATGACTTTGTATTCAGCCGGAATGGATCAAATTCTTTCCCTGGCACCTTATGGTACGCTCCCGCGAATTCAAACCTTGACGCCGATTACAGCTTCAAAGTCGCCTGCGCATATGAAGCATCTGGTGCGGCGAACCTGCGGCGCGATGCGGACGGCGACCGGCGCATCAAACCGGGGGGTTTGCGTGCGACGCCGCCGGGGCTGTTAGTCGTGCTGCCCGCGAAGGCCGAAGAGGTGTATGCCCCGGAAAATTGCGGATACTCCCAGACCGGCTGCGTGAGGGTGGAAATAAAGAGCGTTCCGGCGTCGCTTTTGGCTCCGGTTTGTTGTAGCCGCTCATCGACCTTAAGCATTTGAAAAGGTAAAGCGAGTGGTTTAGATTGACTTGGGTTAGGTGTAAAACTACCAACCCGCCGACGCAAGCCCAATGAGCGGCGCGGTCTCTGACAGGCGCACGCATCGAAAGCACGGAAAATAAGTCGCCGTTGCTTCCCTTATCGCACTCGGCTTGTGGCTGAAAATCTCAATGCTTAAAAAAGGTTCACTGCATGAATAAGACCCTCGTTCCATGCTCATCCTGGCGACGCTTCACGTTGATCGCATTGCTCAACCTGTCTCTTTTTTCGGCGTCCGTTTTCGGCTGGCAGGGTCAGTCGCTTGCGCCCGCCGGAAACGCCGCTCTCCTGACCGCCGCCGAACAGGAAGCCGTCGCCAGCGTCCAGGCGGAGACGATCCGCGAAGCGGTGGTCGCGCTCTCCGCCCCGGCGATGGAAGGGCGCGGCACAGGCCAGCCCGGCGGCGACCGTGCCGCGCAATATCTCGCCGACCGTTTCAGCAAACTCAATCTCAAACCGCTCGGCGATAAAAACAGTTATCTTCAAAACATCAAGTTTCGCGAAACGCTCGTCACGCCGGAATCAACTCTCAAGGCGGGCGAGGAAACGCTCGTCTTGGGGCGCGACTACGTCGTGACGCCGCCTTTCAGCGGCGATGAAAACTTAAGCGGCAAAATGGTCTTCGTCGCTTACGGTCTGACATCAAAATCGCCGAAGCGCGACGACCTCGCGGGCGTCAACGTTGCGGGCAAGATCGTCGTTTTGCTCGACGGGCCGCCGAAAGGCGTGCGCAAGGAAGACTGGAAGAAGGCGAAAGCGGGTCAACAGATCATGACCCGATTGTTCGTGGGGGGAGCCGCCGCCGTCATGATCGCCGGAACGGGCGATGAACTGCATCCTTACGCGGAGACCGCCGATTATCTCGTGCGCCGTCAAGTCGAATTGGCGAGCGAGGGAGAGTTTCCCGCCGAAGCGCCGCCCTTTGTGCTGTTGAGCGACACGGGCGCGGAAAAACTTTTCGCCGGCTCGGAGATGACTTACGCGCAGGCCCGCGCGAAAGCCGAAGCGGGCGAATTTGCTTCGATCAATTTAAAGCAGACGGCGAAGATCACCGTGCGCTTGAAGAAGGGTAAAGGGACGAGCAGCAACGTCGTCGGGTATTTGGAAGGTTCCGACCCGAAATTGAAAGATGAGGCCGTCGTCTACACAGCGCACTACGACGCTTACGGGATGGGCGCGGACGGGCGCATTTACCCCGGCGCGGCTGACAACGCGCTCGGCGTCGGCGAACTCATCGCCGTAGCCGAAGCCTTCACGAAGTCGCCCGCGCGACCGAAACGTTCGATCATTTTTCTGCTGGTGACGGGCGAGGAGTACGGCTTGTACGGCGCGGAGCACTGGGTCAAAAATCCGACATGGAAGATCGAACGCGTGGCGGCGAACTTGAATCTCGACGGCATCGGCACGGAAGTTTACGGGCCGGTCAAGCGTGTCGTCGGCTTCGGCCTCGAACATTCTGATTTGGGCGCGACGCTCACCGATGTCGTCGCCGCGACGGGCAACCGTATCGCGCCCGACCCGATGCCCGAAGAGAAATCTTTTTATCGTTCCGATCATTACGCGTTCGTGAAAAAAGGGGTTCCCGCGTTGATGTTGATGGGCGCGCCCGATGGCGAGACCGGCGCGTGGGTGGCGCGGGCGCGAAAGTGGCTCAAGACCGATTATCATCAACCGACCGACACGGTGCGCCCTGACTGGAGTTGGGAGGGAGCGCGCACCATCGCCGTCGTCACTTTCCTGACGGGCCTGCGCGTCGCCAACGCGGACGCTTTACCGGCATGGCTGCCGTCCTCGCCCTTCAACCGCAAACGCGGCACGAACGAACCGCCGCCTCAGGAACCATAAAGCACCCTACCTATGAGGCCGGACGCTTCCACAGCGAGCGCGCAACTGCGCTGGAAGCGTCCGGCCTTTAGCATGGCTGCGATTCAATATATCGACTTAAACAAATTCCGCCAGTTCCGCCCAACGGTCGAGATCGCGTGCGAGTTGCGCGGTGAGCGTCTCGCGCTCACGGAAGAGTTGATGCACGAGGTGTGCGTCGCTTGAATTAGCGGTCAACTCCTTTTCCATCTCTGCCTGCCGCCTTTCGGCCACTTCGATCCGCGCTTCCAACTCTTCCAGTTCGCGTTGTTCTTTGAAAGACAGTTTACGTTTGGCCGCAGGCGACGAGGACGATGAAGGAGGTGCGGCGCGCTCCTGTTTTGCCACTCGTCCGGTCGCCGTCGGCGCGACAGAAGCGGCGCGCTCCTCCTGCCCGCGCGCTTCGAGAAAAGCCGCATAGTTGCCGGGATACTCGCGCACCCGGCCCTCGCCCTCGAAGCGAAAGATGTGCTCTACGGTGCGGTCGAGAAAATATCGATCATGGCTGACGACGACGAGGCAGCCGCCGAAGTTGTCGAGATAATCTTCAAGGGTGACGAGTGTGTGAATGTCGAGATCGTTGGTCGGTTCATCCAGCAGCAGGACGTTCGGTGCGCTCATCAGAACGTGCAGGAGATAGAGGCGTCGCCGCTCGCCGCCGGAGAGTTTGGCGATGGGCGCGTATTGCATCGTGCCGGGAAAGAGAAATTTTTCGAGCATCTGCCCGGCGGTAATGAACGAACCGTCCGCCGTCTCGATCTGCTCGGCCACTTCACGAATGTAGTCGAGCACGCGCTGCGATTCATCGAGCGCGCGGTTCTCCTGATCGTAGTAGCCGAAGCGGACTGTCTGACCGACTTCGCGCGAGCCGCCGTCGGACACAACACGCCCCGTCATGATCTCAAGGAGTGTGGTCTTGCCCGCACCGTTCGGGCCGATGATGCCGATGCGGTCGCCGGGTTTGAGCGTATAAGTGAAGTTTTCGATCAACACTTGTCCGTCATAGGATTTAGCGATGTCGCGGAGTTCCAGTATCTTTTTCCCGATGCGGCTCGCAGCCACCGAGATGTCGAGCCCGGCTCTGACCGCCTCCTTCGGCTGCGCCATCAAACTTTCGGCGCGGTCTATGCGCGTTTTGGATTTTCTCGTGCGCGCCTTCGCGCCGCGACGCAGCCAAGCCAGTTCGCGCCGGATCAGCATCTCCCGCTTTTGCCCTTCGCTTGCCCGCGCGAGTTCCTGCGCCTCTTTCTTTTCGAGGTAATAAGCGTAGTTGCCGTCGAACGATTGCACCGCGCCGCGATCAATTTCGAGGATGCGCCCCGTGACGCGGTCCAGAAAATAGCGGTCGTGAGTGACGAGCAGAAGCGCGCCGTGATAGCGCGAGAGGTAGGCTTCGAGCCATGTGATCGTTTCCGCGTCGAGATGATTGGTCGGCTCGTCGAGGATGAGCAGTTGCGGATTCGCGATCAACGCGTGTGCGAGCGCGACGCGTTTGCGCTGCCCGCCGGAGAGCGTGCCCATCCGCGCGGCGGTGTCCGGCAGACCGAGTTTGCCGAGGATAGTGCGCGCGTTGGTCTCCAACTCCCATGCGCCGCTGGCCTCCAGTTCGTGAGCTAACTCCGAGACGCGGTTCAATCGCCGCTCGTCAGTTTGGGCGGCGGCCAGATCATGACAGGCGCGTTCGTAGTCGCGCAACAATTTCGTCTTGGCGTCGCTTGCGGCGAACACCGCATCGAGCACGGTCTCGTCAGGCGCGAATGGCGGGTTCTGCGGCAAGTAGCCGATGGAGACGCCTTCGGCGAACACGACGCGCCCGGCATCGGGTTGCTCCGCGCCCGCGATGAGGCGCAGGAAAGTGGTCTTGCCTGATCCGTTGACGCCGACCACGCCGACGCGGTCGCCCGAATCGAATCCGAGCGTGACGTTCTCGAAGAGCGGTCGCAATCCGTAATTTTTACTGATCGCTTCGATAGATAGAATGTGCATCGCCGATTTGATACTATCTGCGTTCCCTGAGTTTTGCCACAGCAGCGGCGAAGCCCGCGCTCAATCCTCAGGGTCTACTCATTACGTAATTCACGAGAGAAAATCAGAAAGAGAGGTATGAACAATGGACAGACGTAATTTTATCAAATCGAGCGTTGCGGTGGGAGCCTTTGCGGCTCTCTTCAAAATGCCGTTGGCCTCGGCCCTGGCGCAACACGCGATGAAGGGCAAAAACTCGGGCGCGCTGCCCTTTAAAAAAGTCGTCAAGACGGACGCAGAGTGGAAACGCCTGCTGACGCCCGAACAATTCCGCATCGCGCGGCAAAGCGGGACGGAGAATCCCTACTCAAGCCCGTTCGTCGATCTGCATGACAAAGGCGTTTTCCAGTGTGTCTGTTGCGCGCTGCCGGTTTTTAGCTCGAAAGCGAAATTCGATTCGCAGACGGGCTGGCCCAGTTTCTGGATGCCTATTGCCAAACAAAACGTGCGCGAGCAGGCTGACAACAGTTTGGGTGCGCCGCGCACGGAGGTGCTCTGTAATCGCTGCGACGCTCATCTGGGACACGTTTTCGATGACGGCCCCGAACCGACCGGACTGCGCTACTGTATCAACGGAGTTGCGCTGAAATTTGTGAAAAACCGGAACCGTGCTTAACAGGGGAAGCCGGATGCAGCGGGCGAGTTAAGTTAATCGCAGGAAGGATCGAACAGTGACCAATAAAGTGATAAAGACCGATGAAGAGTGGCGCGCGACGCTGACGCCGGAGCAGTACCGTGTCGCGCGCCAGAAAGGCACAGAGCGACCTTTCACCGGCGAATACTACGATACGAAAGAGCCGGGAACTTATAAGTGCGCTGCCTGCGGCAATACGTTGTTCAGCTCCGAGGCGAAGTTTGATTCGGGGTGTGGCTGGCCGAGTTTTACCGAACCGGCGGCGGCGGATAATGTGCGCACCGAGACGGATACCAGCCACGGGATGAGCCGCACCGAAGTTTTGTGCAGCAGTTGCGACGCCCATCTCGGCCACGTTTTCGATGACGGCCCGATGCCAACCGGCCAGCGTTACTGCATCAATTCCGTCGTTATCGATTTAGCCAAAGAAGAGTAGCGCGCCTGCGATCTGCGCCTCAAACTTATACATGTGCGGCGTCGCCCGTGGCGTGCCCAAGAGCGTTCGAGCGGCATTGACGCGCCCCGCACCGGCACACTTCAGGGTGGTCGGGGTCGCGATAGTCGATGGTGATCTCTTCGCCCGCGGCGATATCGCGCAGGGCGATGAAGATCACTTTATGACCCGGCGCGTTGCGCATAAAAGCATTCGGGGCGCATGAATGATTGAGATAGGCAGTCGCGTCGCCGCCGACCTCTCCGTCGATAGCCACGTCGTCGGTCAGCCTGATGATCTTCACCACAGGTTGAGTACGCAGCCTCGCTTCGATTCGGCCTTTGCCCACAAGCACTTCTCCGGCGAAGGAAGCGATCTTCTTGCGTCCGGGTAACGGCACGAGGGTAAAACACCCTTTCTCGTAGATGACGCTATCTCTGACTTCCAGGTTTTTCGACATCTTTTGTTTCCACTTCGCCTCTTACTTTTGTGACGTGTATCAAGTCTGACAATTAATGGAGAGAAGTCTAACAGCTTAGTCAACTCGTGACCACGGCGGCGAAATTGGTGTGTGATACTTCGCAGTCAGGAGCATCCGTGCAGCATCAACAGGAGCAGGCTGCTGTTGATGCTCGTCGCCCGTCGGCAATTTTACCGCTCGCTCGCCGGTCTGAGCGAAGGAGATGATGATCGCATGGAGCGAATATTCTTTGTCATCGGCTGTGTGGCCGCTTTCATCGGAGTGGCGGTCGGGGCTTTTGGCGCACACGGTTTGAAGAGCCGGGTGAGCGCGGAGATGCTTGCCGTCTTTGAAGTAGGCGTGCGCTATCACCTCTATCATGCTTTCGCTTTGTTTGTGGTTGCATGGGCGCAGATGAGGTGGCCTGGATCATTGGCGACGGCCAGCGGATGGCTTTTCCTGGTCGGCATCGCGCTCTTTTCCGGCAGCCTGTATCTGATGAGTTTGACCGGATTGCGATGGCTCGGCGCGATCACTCCATTGGGCGGGCTGGCCTTTCTTGCGGGTTGGCTCTGTCTCGCATGGGCAAGTTGGAAATCATGATGTGCTTTGGCCGATTAAATTAATCTTTCTCGGCGATGAGTAGACGCGCCGGGGAAACATGTTAGTCAAAAAAATGTTAAAGTACGCAGGAAGTTGTTTAATTCGAGATCATGTATGGAGACAATTTATCGATGGAGGATAGTAAATAATGCCAGAGTTGCGCGGCATCCAGGCAACTCCTGAAATTAAGGCGGAATGGGAGCGTGCCTATGCGTTTTATTTGGAAGCGCCGGGCGATCCTTACGTTAAGAAACAGGATCGCACCGAACGTATCAACTACGTTGCTGAGAAGATGAAACTGACACGCAAACAAGCCAAGCGGCGGGTCAGAAATTACGAAGCCTGGCAACGCAACCTCAAGCGGGGGCTGGTCCAGCGGTGAGATAATCAGAGCATCGGAAAAGTATGTGGACGGGCAGCGTTTGATGACCATGTTGATGCCGCCATCGTAAACATCCCGGCTCTAACCCGCATGTTCATGCTTAATTGTGGTATAGAGTTGGTGAGCTTTATTGATTATGATTTTCGGAGGTCGCTATTTTCATGGCAACAACTAAGACACCCAGCAAGTCCGGCGCTAAAAGCCCGACCAAGAACAACGGGCGTCGGATGACTCAATCCGAGGTGCTCAACCACTTCGCCGGGAAGTTCGACTTCAAACGCACACAGGTGAAAGAAATCTTCGACGAATTAGCTGCGCTGGCCGCGAAGGAAGTCAAGCGCATCGGAGAATTCGGAGTGCCGGGATTCGGCAAAGTCGTCCTGGCGAAACGCAAGGCGCGAGAAGGCCGGAACCCCGCCACGGGAGAGACGATCAAGATCGCGGCCAAGACGACGCTGAAATTCCGTCTCGGCAAGGCGATCAAGGACACTGTCGTCACCCCGGCTACGAAAAAGAAGTAGCCGACAGGTGAGACTTCAACTTGGTAAGCAGGAGATGGCCGCTGTCACTCAAGGTTGACAGCGGCCATCTCGCTTGGAAGCCAGCAATCAAATATGTCTCGATTGTCCGGCTTAATTTTAAGTCCATTCACCTTCAGGGCTGTGGGCGTTTTTGCGTTAGGTTGTAGTGTGGCGGCGTTCTGCACGGAGTTATGGGTCGTCATCCCGGCGCCTTTCTACCAACTGTGGCTGGTTGCCGTCGTGGCGAGTGAGTGGAGTTTACACATCGGTTTGATCGGTCTCGGCGGGGCGTTGATGGGAACTCTCGCCGCGCGACAGGGGGGCCGGAAGGCGCGAGGCCGGGTGTCACTGTTGTGCGGGACGCTGGCCTTCGCGATTTCGCTTTACCCGCCGTTCTCCATGTGGCAAATCGCCGCAGCGCACGGGGTGAAACTATCGCCCCTGCGTAACCTGCTGGCTTCAGCTTCGCCCGCTCCGCGTGCGGCGCAGACTTTTGAATTTGCATACGTTGACGGGCGGGCATTACGACTTGACGCCTACCTCCCGGATGCGCCAACCGCTTCCGATGCGCGTGCTCTGGCAACTGCAAGTCGTCCCGCCGTGGTGGTGGTTCACGGCGGGTCGTGGCGGAGCGGCGACCGCAGCGACTTTCCGCAGTGGAATGCGTGGCTCGCCGGGCAGGGCTACGTCGTCTTCGATATCGACTATCGCCTCGCGCCGCAACCAAACTGGCAGACAGCGACGGAGGATGTGCGGCGCGCAGTGGTGTGGGTGAAGGAACACGCGGCGCAGTTCGGGGTCGATGCCTCGGCCATCGCCTTATTGGGACGCTCCGCCGGTGGTCATCTCGCCTTGCTCGCCGCGTATACCGCCACTGCTCCTGAAATGAATATGGACGGCGGGAACGACGCGCGCGTGCGTGCCGTCGTCGCTTTGTACGCACCGACTGATCTGGATTGGGCGTATGATCATCCGGCCAATCAGCGGGTGATCGATGGACCGGAGACGTTGCGTCGCTTCACCGGCGGCACGCCGGACAGTGTCCCGGAAGTTTATCGGCAGGCTTCGCCCGTCACCTACGCCAGGCAAGATTCGCCGCCGACGCTCCTGATCCACGGGGGGCGCGATCAACTGGTGCGCGATGAACATATGTCGTTCATGATGCGATCTCTGTTAGCGCCGGAGAATGCCGCTTCGCAGACACACGACGCGAGCGGCAGGCAACATCAAGCTATTCTCATCCCCTATGCGCAGCACGGTTTCGATTACAATTTCAACGGGTGGGGCGCGCAGTTGATGCAACAGGTGTTACTCGATTTTCTTCATACCCAACTCGGGGTAGCCGGGGCTAGACAGAAATGATTTTAGTCTTCCCGTTTGAGTCTGATAATCTTCATTCACGCTTTGCACAAAAAGTCGCAGACGTTTGAGAGAGACTAATGCCTCAAGGTTGCATAGGAACAGTGCCTGTGTTTGCTATGATGGCGAGCGGAATTTTCTTACGACTGTGCAGTGCCAGCACTTGGAAATCAGACCGACGAGCGGACCCGCGGCAGATCAAATAGATCAGCGACGGCGCGCATAAGTATTGTGAAAGAAGTGGGTCAGAGGTCAAATGCGAATGTCTGATAGCAGTGACGATAAGGCGTCAGAGGCGCACCCGATGAGTACAGCTTCTCCTGAAATTCAAGACCTGGCCCGGCGATTGCTCGCTTTCGAGGCGGCGCACGACAACTCGTCCGATGCACGCGTAGATGTCGCGGTGCAGGTCATTGAGGAGTTGCGTCTGCACCTCCTCAGGCTCGCGGGAGTTGACGGCTTTCGATCTCTTTTATCACGCGCTTTGACACTGGCAAAGGCGGAAGTTCCTTCACTAAAAATGGTGCAGGTGCGCCGGGACGGGACATTGGAAGGATTCGATGGAATTGAGGGGAGCCGGGAGGCGGGGACGGCAGGAGAGCAGGCCGGAATAGCTCTCGTGGCCCACTTGCTGGAACTGCTGGTGACCTTCATTGGCGAATCATTAACTCTGCGCCTGGTGCGTGTCACATGGCCGGATGCGTCCATGGACGAAGTGGATTTGAGAACTGAGGGAAAACCATGAGCGTGCAAGACAAGGTGAGTATTCGGAAACTGCCGACCGGCGTGCCGGGTCTGGATGAGATTTTGGGCGACGGCTTGCCGGAGTTTTCTTTTAACATCATCGCGGGCGCGCCCGGCGGCGGGAAGACCACGCTGGCCCATCAAATCATGTTCGCCAACGCCACCCCGGAGCGCCCTGCGCTTTATTTCACCGTGCTGGGCGAACCGGCCCTCAAGATGCTGCGGTATCAGCAGCAGTTTGAATTTTTCGACCAGACCAAGTTGAACGCCTCGATCCGCTTCATCAACCTCAGCCAGGTGGTGCTCGATCAAGACCTGAGCGCGGTGCTGGCGGAGATTATCAAAGAGGTCGAGGCGGTCAGTCCCGGCATCGTCGTGGTGGACTCTTTTCGCACCGTGGTGCGGAAGGCACAATCCGGCACGGATAATGTGGAACTCCAGGGGTTCATCCAGCGGTTGGCCCTTCAACTGACGAGTTGGCAAGCGACCACGTTTCTCATCGGAGAATACGACGAGGACGAGATTCGTGATAACCCGGTCTTCACCGTCGCCGACGGACTCTTCTGGCTCTCCCAGCAGGTGGAGCGGAACTCCATCGTGCGGAAGTTGCAGATCAAGAAGTCGCGCGGGCAAGCCTCTGTGCCGGGGCTGCACACCTTCCGCATCACCGATGCGGGGCTGCAAACCTTCCCGCGCACCTTCGGCCTCACCGGAAGAGATGAGAAGGCAAAGGGGCAGCGGCGTCTGTCAATCGGCGTCCCCGAACTGGACGAGATGCTGGGCGGGGGCATTCCCGAAGGGGACAGCCTGCTGATAGCGGGATCAACGGGGACGGGGAAGTCGCTTCTGGGTACCAAGTTCATCGTCGAGGGCATCCGTCAGGGAGAGCCGGGAATCGTGGCGATGTTTGAGGAGCGGCCCGAGGAGTACGCGGCGCGGGCCGCCAGCTTTGGCCTCGACCTGGATACGCCGCAGCAGGAGGGCACACTCAAACTCCTGTACATTCGCCCCCTCGACCTTTCCGTAGATGAGACGGTGCGTGAAATCATTGATGCCGTGCAGGAGATGGGCGCTAAGCGACTGGTGATAGATTCGCTGGCCGGGTTTGAGATGGCGCTGGCTCCCGGCTTCCGCACCGACTTCCGGGAATCGCTGTACCGGATGATCGGCGCACTCACGAGGATCGGTGTGACGATCCTCAGCACCGTCGAAGTGCAGGAGGTCTTTACCGGGTTCAGCCTCAGCTCCTACGCGATCTCGTTCCTCAGCGACGACATCCTCCGCCTGCGGTACGTGTCGCTCGACGGCCAACTCCGCAAGATGATGGTCGTCGTCAAGATGCGTCGCAGCACACACAGCAAAGACTTGCGCGAATACGAAATCACGACCGAGGGGCTTGTCATCGGCGAGCGATTGACTGGCTATCGCGGCCTGACCACCGGGGTTCCCGGGCCATGGAACGCCGAGCCGGGGGGAGTCCATGAGGTAACAGACGAACCCGAAAGTAATCAGTAGGAGCGCCATATGCATGAGGAATCAGGATCGGCCACGGGAGAGCAGGCTTTCGACATTGTGAGACTCTGCCGTTACTTTTCCGAACTTTCACCCCAGCCCATGATCGTCGTTGAGGGAACGACGCACGTCGTGCGCCACCTCAACGCCGCGTTCTCGCGCCTGATCGGGAAGGAAGCAGCGGAACTGGTCGGACGCCCCTTCGCCGAAGCCGTGCCGGAAGGCGAGAAAAACGGATGTCTCCCGCTTTTAGACCGTGTGTATCGCACGGGAACGCCGGAGATATTAGTCGAGCAGGAGCACAGCCAAACGCCACCCGTTTACTGGTCTTATTCGGTATGGGCAACACTCGGGGCGGAGAGGCGCCCGGTGGGGGTCATCATCCAAGTGACCGATGTGACAGAGATGGCGGTCTTCCGAAGCCAAGTGCTGGAGATGAACGAACAGCTCCTGCTCTCTGCAACCCGGCAACACGAACTCACGGAAACCGCGCAGAGAGCGAATCAGCTCAAAAATGAATTTCTCGCCACGCTCTCGCACGAACTCCGCACCCCGCTGACTGCAATTCTCGGATGGTCGGAGATGTTAGGGAACCCCAAGCTCGACCCGGTGACTGCCTTACGCGCCATCGAAGTCATCCGGCGTAATGCGAATATGCAAGTGCAGATGATTGACGATCTGCTCGATGTCTCGCGCATCATCACCGGGAAGTTGCGCCTGAGCGTGCAACCCGTTGACCTCGGCGCCATCATCATCGCGGCGGTTGACGGCCTGCGCCCGGCAGCGGAAGCCAGGGATATTGGTTTACAGTTGCAACTCGATTCTCCGGCGAGGCAAGTCTCGGGCGACCCTGACCGGCTGCAACAAGTGGCGTGGAATCTCATCTCGAACGCCATCAAGTTCACGCCGCGTGGCGGGCGCGTGCGCGTTCGACTTCAGCACGTCGAATCACATATAGAAGTTTCAGTCAGCGATACCGGCAAAGGCATCATGCCGGAGTTTCTGCCGCACGTCTTCGACCGCTTCCGGCAAGCAGACGCAACGACCACGCGAGTCCACAGCGGTTTAGGATTGGGTCTGGCGATTGTCCGTCAGCTAGTGGAACTACACGGTGGGACGGTGCGGGCTGACAGTGCGGGCGAAGGGCAAGGCTCGACCTTTATCGTCAATCTCCCGCTCGCGGCGGTGCGTGGTGCGACAGACGACTTGAAGGGCGTGTCTCAACAAGCGTTCGACTGTCCGCCGCAACTAGGAGGCTTGCGCGTGCTGCTCATTGACGACGAAGCTGAAACGCTTGAGATGCTGCAATTCATACTTGAAAGCTGCGGGGTGCAGGTGAGTACGGCAAACTCGGCGGCAGAAGCGTTGGAAGCCATCAAGACAGAAGCGTTCGACGTGCTGATCACCGACATCGGGATGCCGGAAGAGGATGGCTATTCCCTGATCGCTAAAGTTCGCGCTCTCGACCGCAAGCAAGGCGGCAGAATTCCGGCGGCGGCGCTGACGGCTTACGCGAGCGAAAACGACCGCATCCGCGCGCTGCGCTCTGGCTTCCAGATTCATGTGCCGAAGCCGATCAGCCCAAATGAGTTGCTCGCCGTCGTCGCCAACCTCGCCGACCGCACCGGGTAGGGCTGGGAGTCAAGTTTAAAAGCAACACTTTCAGGCATCCTGTTCGATATGAATGCTCCCTTGATCGAAGCAAAACGAGACCGAGTGAAATTGAAACCGGACTGAATTGTTCCTCCGACAACTTTGATGACAAAGCCTCGGTTGAAAACGCTCGCCTGCACGGGTTTCGCGTTGACGGCTTTCGCCGCAAATTCCATTCTCTGCCGGTTGGCGCTGGGCGGAAGGACTATGGACGCCGCCAGTTTCTCGACCGTCCGGTTGGCAGCGGGGGCAATCACGCTCCTGTTGATAACAACGAGTTTGAGGCACAGAACCATCGCCACGACATCTCGCAAGACAACCCGCCGCAAGTGGGTTTCGGCAATTCTGTTGTTCCTCTATGCCATAGCTTTCTCCTTCGCCTATATCAGTCTCAGCGCAGGCACGGGCGCACTAATTCTCTTCGGTTCGGTACAGACCACCATGCTCGCGGCAGCATTGCACTCCGGCGAGCGACCACATCCGTTGGAATGGTCCGGGCTGCTGGTCGCCTTGGCCGGGCTGGTGTGTCTGGTGTTTCCGGGACTGACCGCACCTTCACCGGCCAGTTCCCTTTTGATGATCATCGCGGGCATCTCATGGGGCTTCTACACGTTGCGCGGTCGCGGCGTGGCAGACCCGCTCGCGGACACTACGAGTAATTTTGTCCGCGCTCTGCCTCTCGCCGTCGTCGTCAGTTTAATCACTTTCCGCCAACTCCATCTCTCCCCCGGAGGTTTGGGATTGGCCGTCTTATCAGGCGCGCTCGCTTCCGGCGTGGGGTATGTCGTATGGTACGCGGCGTTGCGTGAATTGACGGCTACACGGGCAGCGACGGTGCAGTTGGCCGTGCCCGTCCTGACCGCCGCGGGCGGCATCCTGCTCCTGTCCGAAGATATGTCGCTTCGCTTGCTGCTCGCCGCCATCATGATTCTGGGAGGCGTCGGCTTAGCTCTTCTGGGGAGAAGAGCTGATGTGGCGCAAGCCCGGGAATTTTGAGAAAAGGGCAAGTACCTCAGTCAGCTCGTGACACTTTGGGCAAAGCCTCCCAGTCGGGTAAAATTCCGTTATCGGACGGGAAACGGATGAGGCATCCGGCCTAGATGCCTTCCCCGTCAAGTTTTTAAAGCAAAGTCCCGCATCGGGCGTCGCTGCGGAAATGGCCGCCGTCAATTACCTCACACATTCAAACATGAGAGGAATCAGAGAAAGATGAGCCAGGAACAAGATCAACTTACAAATTCAACCCACGCGACGCAGACGGCGACGCTCGGCGGCGGATGCTTCTGGTGCGTCGAAGCGGTCTTCGTCGAACTCAAGGGCATCGAACGGGTCGTGTCAGGTTACGCGGGCGGCGCGGGCGAGAATCCGAGTTATAGCGCTGTCTGTTCGGGGACGACCGGACATGCCGAGGTGGTGCAAATCGCTTTCGACCCGCAGGTGATTTCGTATAAAGAAATTTTGGAAGTGTTCTTTACCACGCATGACCCGACCACTTTGAATCGCCAGGGGGCGGACGCCGGCACGCAGTATCGTTCGGTGATTTTCTATCACAACGAAGAGCAGAGAGCCATCGCCGAACAGGTCATCCGGGAAGTGGAAGCCGCGAAAATTTGGGGCGCTCCAATCGTGACCGAAGTCTCGCCGTTGCCACCGTTCTACGAGGCCGAGGATTACCATCAGGACTATTACAAACAGAACAGCGAGCAAGGCTATTGCCGCGTCGTGATCGCGCCGAAGGTGTCGAAGGTGCGGGCGCAGTATCGTGAAAAACTCAAACGAGCATGAGGCCGGGGAGTCGATTGCGGATAATTTCGTCCCGGTTCGACGACTCCAAGACGAAGCCGGGAGCAGCGAAAGTTAAAGGCGAGTTAGAGAAGGTCGCCAGCGGGACGCTGTCATGCCACTCCCTTCAATGCCCCGGTCTCATCCGTCAACTGCGCTTTCCCGAGGTATACGAAACCAGAAGGCTTTCTCCCCCCGCGCCAGAGGCGTGCCGTTCGGGTATGCGCAGCTAGATCGAAACTTCCGAGATTGGGACGGAGGAAACTATTAACCACGAACTCACACGAAACGACACGAAAACACACAAATCTTTCGTGTGTCGTTTCGTGTGAGTTCGTGGTTCGGCTCTTTTACTTGTGTCCCTATCTCTTGACACTCCCCATGCCTAAAGGCAGGGGATTCTTAGGTCATCTAGCTGACGGTTCAGCTATCACTAAAAGGTCTGCCCGGCCTCTGATATTGATGGCAGCATTATGGTCACGATGAAGCACAAGT
>JBPCIP010000037.1:0-9369 GCA_051006195.1 Pyrinomonadaceae bacterium | reverse complement strand
GCATCTCGGATCGGGTGATGGAAATAGCTTGCGGTTTGCACAACCTGAGAGTTACTTGTCGTCAACCACAAGAGATATTTGATTTGATTGATTTCGTTAGCTCCGCTTAATTCCAATAATGTCTAATGTAACTGAATCGAAGCGTTGTCTCGGTTGCACAGGCCCGACCCCTACGCCTACTCCCGACCCCACGCCTACTCCATGCAGTTTAGCGCAACAGGCCGCCTGTACTTATCCTGATGAGTTGACGCCGTCCTGCTACTGCCTGAGGGCGGCGGATGAGTTATGTTTGGAGATGGAGCAACAGTGTTTCGAGTCTAACGGAACCTGGAAAGGCTGCAATCGTGGTTGCTACTCTCCTATCGTGATCGATGTTAAAGGTGATGGGTTTAATTTAACGAGCGCAAACGGCGGTGTGAGCTTCGACGTGGAAGGCGACAGCATCCCGGACGATCTTTCCTGGACTTCTGCCGGGTCAGACGATGCGTGGCTATTCCTGGATCGCAACGGCAACGGTGCAGTAGATAACGGTCAAGAACTATTCGGTAACTTTACGCCTCAACCAGCTTCTTCAGCGCCTAACGGCTTCCTGGCGCTGGCCGAATATGACAAGCCGGAAAACAGGGGCGACGGTGATGGAAGCATAGACAGACGAGATGCCATCTTTTCATCTCTGCGTCTGTGGCAGGATACGAACCATAATGGTAACTCTGAGCCGGATGAGCTACACACCTTGCCAGCGCTGAATGTGGCGGTAATTCATCTCAAATACAAAGAGTCGAAACGAGTAGATGAGAACGGCAACCACTTTAAGTATCGTGCCAAGATAGATGATGCCAAAGGAGCAAAAGCAGGGCGTTGGGCGTGGGATGTGTTCTTACAGAAATCCCCCTGATTTGTGTAGCAATTGACAGGAATGAAACAGCCCGGTAGTCATCCCAGACTACCGGGCTGTTTCACTTTGCCCTTTCTTAGTTGATCGGGATGACAACAATAGTTGATCCGGCTTTGCCTGCGGGGAAGCGGCGACCGCGTGCGACGCGGACGGCAGTTGAGGCGTAGGCTTCCGCGCCGGGGCTGGAGCCGACCGCCGAGGCTTGCGTGACGCGCCCGGCTTCGTCGTAGGTGATGCTGACGCGGACAGCTTTCGCGCCGGTCGATTTGGCGGCGGGGCTTGGCCCGGTTGCCGTGTCGTCGTTTGCGGCTTGCGCGGCTTCTGTTCGCTTCGCCTCCAGAAGTTTGCGTGCGCGTTCCTGTCGCGCTTCGTGTGCGCGGCGCGCGGCGAGCGCGGCGGCTTCTCCGGCGGCGGCGTCAGCAGCGGTGGGCATCGTCGCTGCTGCGGGTGCGGCCTCGGTCGGGGCGGGCGTCGCTTGGTCGGCGCTGTCGTCGCCTTGTGTCGCGGCGTTGCTGTCCGCCGCTTGCGTGGCGGCGGGCGCGGAACTCACGGGTGCGGACGAACCCTTAAAGCGTTTGCTGAGCGGGATGGCGGCGACCGCGCAGATGAGGACGACCGAGGCGACGACGCTGGCCGCGACCAATTTCCCGCGGCCTCCGTTGCTCGTCGCTGCGAGCGTCTGCGAGAGGGGGAGCGGGGATGAGTCGTGCGGCGAATCATCGACGGCGTTCTTTGTCACGCCCTTTGACACGTCTTTCAGAACATCTTCCGGCGCATCATCCGAGACAGGCGTGGCTAAACTTTTGTTCGCGTCCTCTATGCAGTTTAAGTATTCAATCGTCGCCTCGTCGATCTCTTCTTCGGTGGCGAACGCCTTCGACGCATCGGGCACGATGCCTTCGTCCAGACGACGCAAGCCTTCGAGCACGACGCTCGCCCACGATTCGCTGATCGTGCGCCGCGAAGACTGCATCCCCGCGCTGAAATCAAACGACGCGCTCGGCAACGTCAAAGCGAAGAAGACGGCCTCGACGCCGTTGAGCGCGCCGAATTTGGCATCCACGAGGTCGCCTTCCTTGATGAAGAAGACGCCGGGCGCGAGCGGGTAATCAACTTTCAAACGTCCGGTCTTGCGTTGGTTGCAGAAGAATTCGATCAACTCGCTTAAGGCGAGGTCGTTCATTTGTCCGGTAAATGCCATCGGTGTTGTTCCTTCGGTCGGGTTGGGGCTTAACAGCTTGAGCTTTAGTTGGAGAAATTGTAGTTGATGATGCCGGAGACCTTGACGGGCTGTCCGTCGAGCAGGGCGGGCGAGAAGCGCGCTTGCCGGGCAGCGCGTTCGGCAGCGTCGCGCAGCATCTCCGGGCCGCTCACGGCACGCGCGCCGATCACTTTGCCCGTCGCGTCTATCACCACTTCCACGCTGACCATGCCCATGATGCGAGCCCGCCGCGCCGTTTCAGGGTAGAGGGGCAGGGGCATCTGTAGGGCTTTGCCGTTGAGCACGCCGCCAGAGACGGGGCGCACCGGGGCTTTCACGATTGGCTTCGCCGTTGGCGGCGGGGGTGGCGGCACATCCTCACTCGATTTAACGACGGGCGCGCTGCCGTTGTTATTGGCAGACGGCATGGCGGCGGCGTTGGGCAGTCCGAGCGTGAGAGTTGAAACGGAGACAGGAGCATTTGATGAGGCGGGAAGCGCGGGCGCATGGTTGACGCGCTTGACTGCCGGGGCGGTGGGATTGGCTGCCGTTGTGGTTGTCGCCGCGCCGCCGGACAAATTGGTTTGCGCGGCGGCAGGAGTCTGGGGCTTCACAGCGACGGAGGTGGCGGGCGCTTTATTACCGCTCAGGCTCGCGGGTGCGATGGACGCGGCGTTCGTATTGTTCGACAGGGCGGCGGTCTGGAGTTTCCCGGAGGTGGCGTCTTCGAGATAGTAGGCGATGATACGATAAGTCACTTCGGTCGGCTCGAAACTCATCTGGCCGTTTTCGATGACGGCCACGGAGGTCGTCATCTTCGTCCAATTGCCCAATGCGTCAAACTCATACTCATACCGCTCTTTGCTGAGCACCGAACTATCGGCGTTGAACAGCGTCATCTCGACGATGTTGCCCCGGTCGTCGTACTTGTAAACTTCCTTGCCCGTGAGCGCGCCGCCCGTTCCGAGAAAATAGGCGTTGTCGATCTTCGCGCCCTTCATGTCGTAGGTCGCCGTCTCCAACACGACGCGTGCGCCTTCCGATAATTTACCCGTCTGGCTCACCAGTTTGGATGTTTCGGTGCGGACGCGCCGCACGGGGCCTTGCAAGCCGTCGCGGTCGCGGTCGGTTTCGTTGTCGAAGGAGGCGAGAGCGCGCCGAGAGGCCGGCACAACCGTCGCAGACCCGAAGCGCGTGTGCGCGGCGGCGACGGACGTAGCGAAGGCGAGGAGGCACAGAGCGGACAAGAGGAGCGTGATTCTATGACGCATGACGGTAGACTCCGAATGTGTGATGTCTATAGGTGATGAGGAAAATTACAGAGCGGATTTCGCGAGTTCGCTTGAAACTTTGTTGACGCCCCGCTCGCCGTCGCAAATTCGCCTCTAATCAAGGGAAACGAAGGACGCGGCAACGCTTGGCGCAGAATCGAAAAGCGACCGCATGGGACGCATGCGGGTTTTTCGATTCCGATTTTATCCGGTATTCGTCTTGATGACTCGTGGGGCTTGGACTTTGTTTGAACTGGCCGTGACCGCTTGATAGCGGCTAAGTCAGTATCACATAGATAAACAATGTTTGTCCAGACCAAACTTCGGCAGGCAAAAGGAGAAACGGATGGACGAGTTTGGCGGCAAAAATGCGCGCGGCGGAGTCAAGGAGTTCAAGTCGCAAAGAGAGAGGTGGTGCGGTCGGCGGTGAGCGTCGCGCGCGTTGCGGCATAGGCTTCATCGGGCGTGATGCCCGTAATGGTGTGTTTGTGCAGCACCCGGTGACTCTCGCCCGGCGGCACGTAAGCGTGCAACATTGGATGCTCGCTCAACAGGATGACGACGGGCGTGCCGACCGCCGCCGCGATGTGCATCGGCCCCGTATCGTTTGAGACGAAGACCGACACGCGCGCCGCCGCCGCCGCGAGTTGCGGGATGCTGAGACGGTCGAAGAGGACGGTCGAGCGCGGGAATTCCGCGCGCATCCGCTTCACCATCGAGCGTTCCTCCGGCCCGGCGAAAACCACGACCCGCACGCCGTCGTTATTCTCCAAACTGCGCGCGAGCGCCGCGAAGTGTGCGAGCGGCCAGCACCGGCTCGGATGCCCCGCGCCGGGAAACATCCCGACGAGCGGCGCATCGCGCCCCGCTTTTTCCTTCCGCAACATCTCGTCCACCACGCGCATCTCTTCCGCCCCCGCCGAAAGTCGCGGCACGCGCGAAACTTGATGCGCGCCGAGCGGGGCGATTGTATCGAGATAACGATCCACGGCGTGCTTGCCGCGGTCTTCTATGGGCGGGCGCGGGCGAAAGTTTGAGAGGAAGTCGAGCGAGCGCGTCGGACGCCGCGCGTAGAGACGCATCCCTGCGCCGGAGAGAAAGCCGAGCAGATTCGTCTCCGAGAGGCTGTGCAAATCGATCACGAAATCGAAGCGGCGAGCGCGCACTTCTTTGACGAGCCGCGCGATGCGCCACACCGCGACGGGCTTCGATCCGTCGCGCAGACTGACGCGGTCTACCACCAGCGTCTCGTCCGCGCAACCGGACATCTCGACCACCTGCTTGCCCGGTTTCCCCACGGCGATTGTGATCCGCGCTTGCGTGTACTTCGCGCGAATCGCCTGCAACGCGGGCAGACTCAGGACCACATCGCCGAGTTGGCCGAAGTCAATGACGAGGATGTTTCGGTAGTGGGTCATTTACAATGTTTAACAGATAAGATTCTTTCCCACTCGCCTCTCATCTATGATATACCCTAGTCCATGCCTACCCGCGCAAGCAACAAACCACCACGCGACGTAAACCAACTGGCGAAGTATATCCTTGATGTAACCACCGGCGAGACTGACAAAGTTGAACCGCCGCCGGAACGTGAGAAGAATCCGGCGGCGGTTGCTTTGGGTAAGTTGGGCGCGAGCAAGGGCGGCAAGGCTCGCGCCGAAAATCTGTCGCCTACCAAACGGTCAGAGATTGCTAAGAAGGCCGCAAAAGCACGGTGGAGCGACAAGGCTGCCAAGTAGCTACGTCGCGCTAGGGTCGGGCGGCTTTTCAGGGTTAAGGATGCGTGTTAATGGCTTGCCTAGCAGTCCTTTGATTTTCTCTTGCAACGCTGGATCGTTTTCATCCTCGACCCCAGTTTTCTTATACATTTTGATGTAAAGAGTTCGGTAAGAGCATCTTGTGTGGTGTCCAACAAAAAATACTCGATGCCTTCCAACCCGCTTTCTGCGAACATCCGCTAAATTTCCAGACCATCCCTCACCATGCAGTAGACAGTCAGGCGTATCAAGGGCACCGCTCTGAGTCGTATTAGCTTCGGTAGCAAGCTTTTTCAGCTTATCCTCAACATCTACCTTGTCGCCTGAGTGTTTTAAAAGCCCCAGTTGCTTATCAACTTCCTTATTAATCGTTATTAAGCACACATGAGGTCTCCACATCATTAAGGGCGTTCCTTAGAGCGTTAGTCAACTCCACGTCGTTAGCGTCAGCTTCATCTTCTAGCGCATCAATATCAATGCCCCTTGCGTTGTGCTGGGAAACCTTCCTAAGAAATGCAATTGCCCCGCTAATTTGAGCATAATTAAGCGTTGGGAACTCTCCCTTTACGCCGTCATAATCAATTAAGCCATCAACCGCCTCAACGAACTCGTACAAATAGACCGGACGCGCGTCGTTGCCAATGAGCGCAGGCAAGCAACCCAGTTCAGGGTCTATATGCACGTAACCTCCCGTCATGGCACTAGATTCATGCAACATCTTTAATAGAGTAATTCTCCTCAAAGATTCCGCATTTGCGGCTTGAGCCAGTGAAAAAAAATGATCAAGCCCTGACATTTCTTTTGCGGTATTTGTGGTTAGAATTAAATTTTTATCAATTATCTGCGACATTTTCTTGATTACTCCCGTTTTCCGTTTGGAGTTTTTTCTTTTCTTCTAGTTGCTTACGACCCGCGTCAGTCAACCGCATCCCAGGATCGGTTTGGATTTCGCCAAAAAACTGCTCATGTTGGGTAATAAGTTGAAGGAGTGCAAGCATTATCCGTTTGGCGTGTGGCAAGCCAAGATAAATCTTTGCCACGCCGTCAGCTTCATTTGGGCTGTCTGGTCGCCGTAGCCCCAAATGCATTATAGCGTCTTCGGGTGTCAGTGTAATTCCATTAATGTTCGCATATCCGACAAATTGTTGAGGAGAGTCATAAATTATGATCTCAGTAATTTTTTCACTTGGGTTTACCATCGTAGCTTACTCACAAATTTAGAAGAAAAGTACCGTGTTAATCGTTGTCCCCTTGCGGGCGTTATATCGTATCACCGCGCACGCTATAACACTAGAAGTAATCAGATGCAATAAAAATCTTTTGATTTGCCCACCATATTGCAAATAGCCCTTGCTTGCTCCGCGTAGCGTTCCCTATCAGCCTCAGACAAAAACAGGTAAAAGCGCGGTCCCCAGGTATGATCCGTCGATTGCTCGTCGTCGTAGCCGAGCACTTCGGAACTCCAGCCGAGTAGCGCGGCGGAATGCTTGAGCGCGGGGAAATACGCATCGAGAATTGGCCGCGCCGCTTCGCGGTAAAAGGCTTCGCCGAGCGCGATTCCGTGGATGAAGTCCGACATGAGAGTTATGCTTCGGAGATGAACAGCGTTCCGGCGCGAGCAGCACGGCAACTATCGAGTCTCGACTCCGGGACGACTTTTCCGGCCACCTGATATCGGCCACTGCCGCCCGCCGCTTGCGCGCACCATCTCGCGCGCCGGTTCAGATAAGTCTGCTGCTCGGCCTTAGATTAGCAGGTGTTATAGTAAGAATCTAAGGGTTGACCGAACAGCGAGACGATGGAGACGATAATCAAGATCATCTACATCGGCGTCAGCGGAACTGCGGTCGTCATCGCGTGCGTCTATCTGGCGTGGCGTGCGAGGTCCATCTACCAACTCAGGCGCGCGGGGCCGCCGCCGCCGCAACGGGCGCACCGCAAGGCGATCTGGCGCGACCCAGGCGCGGTCGAACAATTTGATTTCAGCTACGGTCCCGGAGTCAGAGACAGTGCGCCCGCCCCGCCCTTTCATAACACCTTCGTCGGCAGCCGCGAACTCAACGGATTGAAGATCATGTTGATGCTCACGTCGAATTGGAACAACAAAGACGTGCGCGACAAATTCAGCCGCGAGCGACCTCGCGCACAGACTCATCCGGCGTCGCCTCGACGCGCGAGGGTTGCGCGGCGTCGCTCATTCCTTCATTGATGCTCAATTCATACCTGCCCCGGTGCTGCGCGTAAAACCGTTCCAGAAATTTCACGGCCTCTGCGGGGTCGAGCGTCTGCAATATCTCCATGTTGGCGTTGGCGCGAAACTTCTCCCGCCGGTCCGGTCGTTCCAGATAGCCTTGCCGGTAAGCCGTCCGCGCGTCGAGCGGTTGGACGCTGGGCAACTCGCGGGGCGCGAGGAACGCGTTGTTGTATTCCAGCCGGAGAATGGCGTAGTTGTAGCGTTCGGCCAATTCGGCGAGGCTCGCGATACTGTAACCGAAGAAATGGTGTGTGAGACGAAAAGCGGGGTCGTAGTTCACCACGAACTTGATCGGCGGCGGTATCTTCTCGTTCAGTTCGGTGATGATGAGGCGCGGGCGAAACTCGTGCAGCACCGCGTCCAGAACCCAGTAGTCATAGCTGTCGATGTCGAGACTGAGGACGCCGAACTCGCGCTCAATGTTATAGGCGTGCAGGAGCGGCACGATGTTGGACGGAGTCACCACACAATTGCAGGCCGAGACTTCCGGGTAGTACTTGTAGGCTTGCGCCAGCCTGCTCACTTTGCGATTGCTGCCCTCAAACCCGACGCCCCGCCACCCCCGGCTGAACAGCGCATACGTATTCGAGCCGCTCACGCCGTCGCCCGCGCCGATGTCCACCGCCGTGCGACTCCGGCCTTCGGGCAACAGACGGGCGATGTACTTTTGGAGTATTCGCTCTTTGTTAAAATTAGAAAACTGATCTTTTCCCGCCACCACCCTGGCGCGGTGCAGCCGGTGTTCCAACCGCTTCAAATATTGTTGTGCCGCTTTCGCGATGCTCATCGTCTTTCGATTATAAACGATGATGTGTAAATTGATGGTTTGACGGGAGACCTGTTCGGCTTCCAATAGTTACGGGAGCATTGGATGAGATTTAGTGTTATCTAAGAATATTCTGCGGAGGTAGAAACCTAACGGCGGAGTTGACGTGGGGCGAAACCGCCGCCACGCAAGCTGAAAGAACCACGCAACGTGATAAGAAAGTCGCTGTTTCGCCCTCACGTCCAATGACTTATTATGCGGCGCTGCATAGGGAAAACGATAGTAATCGAACCCCATGAATAAATTCAGGGGCTTTGTCCCTGCTAATCATAACTTGAAGCTATGACGCGAAACTTTAGCCAGACATTCAGAGTTGTTCCACTAATCTCTGTGGCAATTGGGACGGATTACGAAGGTTGCGAGCCTTGTTTTCGCCCCTTCGGATTCGCCAGCGCCTACGCACATCACGGCGTCCGTCCCTTACGGAACTTTAGACGAACCTCTGTGGAATGTTTAGGGAACACACTGTCTCACGACGGGGTTATTTGAACTAAACGAGCAATACAGCGTGGTTTCCACATTGAATTGTTCCTTTAATGGCGGTTCCTCCCCATTGATAAATCAAGGGGCTTCCCCGCCGCTAGCGAAAGGTTTTTGGTGAAAAAATCAGGTGGGATGCCGTGAGAGATTGTAGCGGTGCAAAAACAAACGCAGACAAATCTCGTGCTTTCGCTCTGATTTCGAGAAGGACAAGGTTTTCCTGACGAAGCGCGCCAGGCGCTGCCACAGGGTGTTGTTCCACCGTTCGACGTGCGCCGCCTGTCTGCTCTCATTGCCGCAAGGCGTATGTTACGCTTCTGGAATGACGTTTGCGATAGGCTTCCCGGAAGTCCGTATAACAATGACCCTGTTTTATTATTGAGTGAGGGGTTTTGGTGGAGCCGAGGGGGATCGAACCCCTGACCTCTTGACTGCCAGTCAAGCGCTCTCCCAGCTGAGCTACGGCCCCATAGTTGATTTCATCGTATGGGCGACGAATGGAGAGATTAGCCCAGCGCGCGAAAACTCGTCAAGCGACCGCCACCGGCGTTGACGATGCGGGGTGTAATTAAAAGTGGGACTCAGCGTTGAACTCTCAAGCATTGGCTTGACGAAGCTGAGTCCAATATGATTTCCATTCCTGATTTGCTCTCGTGACGCGCAGAGCCAACATCTTCTCGGCGTT
>JBPCIP010000036.1:0-22595 GCA_051006195.1 Pyrinomonadaceae bacterium | reverse complement strand
GAAAAGAAGTTTGTCTTCTCAATGGCAAGCATCAAACAACGCGCGTTCAATGAACATCTGCTGAACTTGATAATTTCCAAGTTAGCTTTAGAGCCAACTGCGGTCATAAATCACCCACAGTTTGAATATCTTAGGAATTATGCAGCTATCGCTGCTTAATTCTGTCCGAACCATTGCACATTGAATTGTTCCTTTAACGGCGACTCCTCCCCATTGATGAATCAAGGGGTCTCCGCCGCTGAGTAGCAAGAGGTTTTCTGATGAAGAGTAAAACTTAGCTCCCCTTAAGGCTAATTTCTCACTGCTCGCCTTCACCCCCCATGTTTCCGCGCGGTTTCGTCTCACACGCCGCATCAGTTAATATTCAGAGCGTTTCTCACGTCACAGTGAAAAGGATCATCGACACCATGAAACTTAAAATTCCCGCCCGCCTCCTGCTCATGTTCGTCGCACTGGTAATGTTCGCGCCAATCACCTCCGCGCAGGATGCGAGGAGCGCGCTCACGAACTTGCCCGAGTCGCAGGTCGTCTTGTATCTCAATGCGCGCCGCATCATCAACGAAGTCGCGCCGCTCGTCGTGCCGCCGGAGATGCTCAACAAGGCTCTGGCCGACGCCAAACAGTTCGTCGATCTCAACGGACTTGAGTACGTGGTCGCGAGCGCACGATTTAAAGGCGAGCCGTCGGCGAAACAGGTGCCGGAGTTTTTGTTGCTGGTGCGCGGCAATTTCGGCGCGGAGGGATTATTGTCCGCCGCTCGCATGATGGGGCCGGGCATGTACACGCAGGAGACCCACGGCGCGAAGACCGTCAGCATCTTCAGAATGAAAAAGAGCGGGAACGCCGATGCTGCCAACCCGGATGCGAACAAACCCGCCGCGCCGTATTCAGTCGATGAGATCGCGGCGGTCGCGCTCGACGCGAACACCATCGCCGTCGGCATCCCCGCTTTCCTGAAAGACGCGATTGACGCGGGCACGGACGGTGGGAAGCCTCGTCTCAAACCGGAGTTGGCCGATCTCGCCTTACGCGACGCGAACACGCTCATGAGCATCGTAGTCGAAACGCCCGCCTCCGCCTCCGGTTACCTGCGCGCGTTCGGCGCGCCGCCCAACCCCGAGATGGAAAAAATGCTCGACGCCGTGCGGCAGGTGCAACTGGCCGTGAGTATGACGCCCGGCAACTTCGGCGTGCAGTCAATCGTGCGGATGGACGCGAGCGAGCAGGCGAACGCGTTGAAGGGGCTGATCGACCTCGGCTTGAACTTCGCGAAAGGCGCGCTCGAAAAAGAGGTGCAGAAAGGTCAGGGCAAAGACCCGAAGGCCATCACGGCGCTCAACGCCTTGAAGTCTCTCAACAACACCGTGACCGGCAACGAAGTGGGATTGAGTCTCAACCTGCCGCAGGCGGAAGTGATCACGTTCGTCAAGACGGCGCTCGCGCCCAAGCCAAAGCCCGCGTCGCCCGCCGCCGTGGTGTCGCCCGAAGCCCCGGCCACGAAGAAGGCAACTCCTGCGACGCGCCGCAGAGGGCGCGCGAGAAAAGGCTAGTGCGGTGATGAATGCGGAAAGATACGACGGGACGGAACACGATGCTTTCGCGCAGGCCGTGCGGCGGGACGGCTTCTGTGTGCTGCCGGAGCATTTCCCGGCGCAGACGCTCGACAGGTGGCGTGACCATTTCGCGCCGCTGCTCGAACACCACATCGCGCGCGAGGGACACTTGCGCAACCGCGGCTCACAGCGTTACTACGTGACGCTGCCCTTCGACGCCCCCTTTGCCGACGCCGCCATCTACGAAGATGCGGACGTGCTCGCCGTCGTCGAGCGACTCGTCGGCCCGGATATGACGATGGTGCAATTAGCGACCGACACGCCGCTCGCCGGTTCTGAGTATCAGGACGTGCATCGCGACACGCCGCCGCTGTTCCCGGAAACGGGCGCGGAGACGCCGCCCTATCAACTCGCCGTCAACTTTCCGCTCGTCGAAGTGACAAGGGAGAACGGGCCGCTGGAAGTGGCGCGCGGCACGCACATGTTGCCGAAAGAGGAAGCCTTGCGGCGGATCGAAACGGGCGACATCAAACTCGAAGCGTTGCTGATGAAACTCGGCGACGTGATGGTGCGCGACGTGCGCGCCCTGCATCGCGGCACGCCGAATCGAACCCACATGCCGCGCCCGATGGTGGTCATCGGCTACAGCCGCCGCTGGCTGTTTCGTCCCGAAGTCACCATCCACATCCCGCGCGCCGTTGACGCCGCGTTGTCGCAGCGCGCCCGGCGCATGCTGCGTTTCAATCCGGTCGTCGCATCGCTCGACGATGTGCCGGACACGGAAATTTATCAAGCGTTCGCGTATTGAGATCGGTCAAAACAATAGCAGGACTGTTGAAATTATGAATGAACCAGACGACTTCTTTGATGACATTATCGGCGAAGAGCTAGCCGGCGAATCCGAAGAATTGGAAGACGATGACGAGGAGGAGGAAGAGCCTTTCGAGGTGCGCACCGCCGTCATGCGCAAGAACGACTTGCTGGCGCTCCTGAGTTTGAAAATTTCCGCGCAGGGCGGCGTCATCGTGCGCGTCGATCCGCGCCAGCGCGTGCCCTCCGCCCAGACCTATGAAGACGCCGAGGCCGCCACCCGGTGGTTCAACCGCAGCCTCGCCACCAGCCGACGCAACGGCTGGAGCGTCGTCTACGACGGCGAGCCTTCGTTCGGATAAAAGGGGATGAGTGATCGAATGATGATGCCTGTTAACATGCACGCCGCACGGACGGCTCTCAACCATGATGCGGAACTTCGACAGTGGGCCGAGCAGTGGTTGAAGGACAAAGAACGAACTGCTCAATCTGCCCTGACAGAGGAAGCATTTGAGAAGCACTGGCAATACGTGCGCCCGGAGAGAATGCATGAGGGTGCTATTGAGGCGGTTACGGCCTACCGGCAGCGTAACGAGAAGTAATTACTCACAAGCGACGAGTTAAAAGCGTCTGGCTTTAACTCATCATTCATCACCAAGACATCAAAAGGAAGCCCCTGGATTCATCTATGGGGATGAATTTTGAAGCGGCAAATGCCGCTATATTGCAACTTGCATTTCCACATCGCATAGACTAAAACGCTCACTATGAAGAAAGCGCGAATAATTGATATTGCGTGTGTCGGATGCGGACGCACACAACGAGTCAGCGAATCTAAGGTTGTCGTCTGCGATGCCTACACTTGCGCTCTCGGAAGTTGTACACAGAACCCACATTTTGCGCCTCCGCAACCGCCCAATGGGTACGTTTGCGAGCATATTTTGAATGCGGCTGGTGGCTTCAGCGGGTACAGATTGCGCTTTGCCACGTCGGAACAGATGCAGGCTATTGACAGAGCCAAAGCCATTCAGGATGCCGCATTCGGACAAACAGTTTCGTACCTTAACTGACGCATGAAGTTGACGCTGCAAATTCAGTTGTTGCCGGATACAAAGCAAGCCGTTGCCTTGCGTGAAACACTCGCCCGCTTCAATGAGGCGGCAAGCTGGCTGGCAGAGAAAGCGTTTGAACTTCGCTCCGCCAATAAGATTGAGTTGCAACAACTTTTCTATGCAGACATTCGCAAGCAATTTAACTTGTCGGCACAGATGACAGTGCGTTGCATTGCGCAAGTATGCGAGGCATACAAGCGCGACAAGAAGAAACTGCCAAAGTTTCGCCGGACAGCTTCGATGCCCTTTGACCAGCGCATGATGAGTTTCAAAGGCATTGACCGCGTAAGCCTTTTGACTCTGCAAGGGCGTGTCATCGTCCCGTTCGTGATGGGCAAGTATCAACGCGAGCGGTTTACCGCAGCCCGTGGGCAATGTGACCTTGTGTTGCGTAAAGACGGCAAGTGGTTCTTGCTCGTAACCGTTGACTTGCCAGACCGTGCCCCCACTCCGGCGACTGATTTCATCGGCGTTGACTTGGGCGTGATGCGTTTGGCAACGAGCAGCGACGGCGAACACTTCTCCGGCAACGCGGTTGAATCCGTGCGCCAGCGATACCACGCTCGCCGCCAAACTTTGCAGCACGCCGCAGCCCGAAGGATCGCAAAGGGCCAAAGACCGAAGGCAATTCGTCGCGCTTTGAAGCGCACCAAAATGCGAGAGGCGAACTTTCGCAAACATGAAAACCATCGCATCAGTAAGCAACTCGTTGAACTTGCCACAGACACCACTCGCGGCATCGCTTTGGAAGAACTCAAAGGGATTCGTGAGCGCGCACGGTTCAGGAAAAGTCAACGAGCCAAAATGAGCGGTTGGGCTTTCTCGCAATTTAGAAACTTCATTGCATACAAGGCGCAACTTGCCGGAGTCAGTCTTGTTTTGGTTGACCCGCGCAATACGTCGCGCACTTGTAACAAATGTTCTCATTGCGAAAAAGCAAACCGCCAAACACAAGACAAGTTTCTCTGCAAAGCTTGCGGTCATGCCGCACATGCAGATGAAAACGCGGCGCGCAACATTCGTCAGCGTGCCAGAGACTCCGTAAGTATTCTTCAGTTGTCGGAAAGCGTTGGCTTGCATAAAGCTGCGTGATTACAGGCAAAAGCCCCCGAATTTATTCGTGGGGTGACTTACTCCATCCGAATTATTCTTTCGTCTTCCTATCAGCCCTCACCCTCCATTTTAATGGATTGATTATACGATTTATCGCATGAACTTCCTGCTACACTGAGAGCCGCAAGCAGGGGGGAAGTGTTGTGAAGGGAGAGCATCGACGAATGTCCAGGGGGCGTTGGCTGAAATGGTTGATGATCGCCGGGGTGTGGCAAGCGGCCAGCCTCGTCTTCGTCGGCTTCCAGTATTTCACGGTGAAGGGCGTCAGCCAGACGCCCATGCGTTCGGCGCAGAGCGCGACGAGCCCGTCCATCGACTGGGTGATGGTCTTAAAGTGGAATCTGTTCTCTTTCATCATCTGGACGCTGCTGACGCCGCTCGTCCTCGAACTCGTCCGTCGCTTCCGCATCGAGCGGCGCAGGTGGGCGACGAGTCTCCTGTTTCATCTGCCGGCGAGTGTGGCGGTCGCCACCTTTCAGATTTGCTGTTTCGTGGCGGTGGTGTGGGTCTTCAAGGGGCCGCGCAGCGAAAACTACGCTTCCTTCTCAACGCTGTTTAGTTACTATTTTTTCAGGAACTTGTCGTTCGAGTTGTTGATCTACTGGATCGTCGTGCTGCTCGTCCACGCGCTTGATTACTATCGCAAGTACCGGGAAGAAGAGTTGGAAGCTTCGGAACTGCGTGGACAGTTGGCGCAGGCGCAGTTGCAAGCCCTGAAGATGCAACTGCACCCGCACTTTCTCTTCAACACTTTGAACGGCATCACCGAACTCATCCATCAAGACCCCGACGCCGCCGAACAAATCCTGACGCAGTTGAGCGACATGCTCAGGATCAGTCTCGACAAGGTCGGGATGCAGGAAGTGTCGCTCAAACAGGAGTTGGAGTTTTTACAAAAATATCTCGACATTGAACAGAGTCGCTTCCGCGAGCGTTTAAGAGTAGAGATGCAGATCGACCCGCAAGCCCTCGATGCCTGCGTGCCCAATATGATTCTCCAACCGCTCGTTGAAAACGCCGTGCGCTACGGCGTCGCGCCGCGCGCACAGGGCGGGCGCATCAGGATTCAGGCTGCGCGCACGAACGGTATGCTGCACGTCACCGTCAGCGACGACGGGCGCGGGCTGGCGGAAGGCGCGGAGAAACTTGCAACCAAAAGCGGCGTCGGGTTGTCTAACACGCAAGCGCGTTTGGAATGTCTGTATGGCGGGGCACACCGCTTTGAATTGGAAAGCACTCCGGGCAAGGGTCTGACAGTACGTCTGGCGATACCTTTTCGCGAAAGCCACACGGAGGCGACCACGGATGAACATCATCAGGGCGCTCGTCGTTGACGACGAGCCGCTGGCGCGCGAGCGCATCAAACGTTTTCTCACCGGCGAACGCGACCTCGAACTTGTCGGCGAATGCGCCGACGGGCGCGAAGCCGTCGCCGCCATTCAGACGCTTCAGCCCGATCTCGTCTTCCTCGATATCCAGATTCCCGAACTCGACGGCTTCGGCGTCCTCGAAGCCGTCGGCATCTCCGAGATGCCCGCCGTCATTTTCGTCACGGCCTATGACCGCTATGCCTTACAGGCGTTTGACGTGAACGCGCTTGATTATCTGTTGAAACCTTACAACCGCGAACGTTTTCGCAAAGCTGTGGAGCGCGCCCGCGCGCAACTGTCGAACGGCGCGAAGGGCGAATTGAACGAGCGATTGCTTTCGCTGCTGGAAAATCTCCAGACCGAACAACGTCATCTGGAGCGGCTCATGATCAAATCTTCCGGTCGCGTCTTCTTTTTGCGCACCGCCGAGATCGATTGGATCGAAGCCGAGGGCAACTACCTGCGTCTCCATGTCGGCAAGGAAGCCCACCTGCTGCGCGAGACGATGAACCGTCTCGCCTCCAAACTCGATCCCGACAAGTTCCTCCGCATCCATCGTTCCACGCTCGTCAACATCGAACGGATTAAAGAACTGCAACCGCTCTTTAGCGGCGACTACGTCGTCATCCTGCGCGACGGCAAGCAGTTGACCCTGAGTCGCAGCTACCGCGATAAAATGTTGGATCTTTTCGACAAATCCTCCTGACTCGCTAATCCCGCTCCGAACATACGCGAAGCCGCGCGCGGCTTCGCCCGCCGCACTCGTCACAGCCATCAGCACGCTCGTCCACGTCATTCGGCGTCTTGTCACATTTGTGTTGTGGCTTCGCGCCGTGTCGCTAAACTCTCTCCATACGGCTTGCCTCGCCGGTTCGCGGCGGTAGCAATCGTCAAGTCACGTGCGCCGCGCGTCGCTTTGCGGCACACCAGCGAGAAGAGAGTGCTCCGGCGTCCAGGGCGGTCGGCGAGAGGTCGCCGCCGCCGTTGCGCCGGGCGTGACCCGAAGAGACCGAAATCGCCGGAGCGCCCACCGGACGGCGACGCGCGTCTCTTTTTTTATTGCTAGAAAAGCGTCCGGTCCTTCGCACTCGTTAACATCGCGAATGAACGGGCAGCGGACGGAGGTTCATATGAAACGAAATGTCTCGTACCTGCTCCCCCTGCTATTTCTGATCTTCGGCTCGACAATCTCGGCGCAAGCCGAATATCCCGCGCTGACCCGAGCTACTCCGTCGGCGTTGAGGGAAGAATCGTCTGCGGTGAAGCGAAGCACGCCAAGCGCCGAAGCGATCAATAACCTTGGCTGCCAGTACTCGGACGCCGAACAATATGAGAAAGCCATTGAGCAATTCAAATTGGCGCTCAACTTGAAGCCGCAACTACATGAGGCGTTCAACAATCTCGGCTTTGTCTATGTCAAGACCGGTCGGCTCATTGAAGCGATCTGGCCGCTCCAAGAAGCCGCGCGGCTGAGTCCGAGCAACGTTCACTCCCGTTTCAATCTGGCCGTTGTTTATGACAAACTCGGCCAACCCCAAGCAGCCATCGAACTCCTTCTCCAAGCCATCGCCCTCAAACCCGATTTTGACACGGCGCACAACGACCTCGGCACTCTTTACGAGCAACTTGGCCGCCGCAAGGAAGCGCTCAAGCATCTGCACGAAGCAGTGCGGTTGAATCCTACGAACGTCGTCGCGCTCAACAATCTCGGCGTCGCACAGACCAACGCGAAGCAATATGACGCGGCGCGCAAAGCGTTGCAGCGCGCGGTTGAACTTCAACCGGAGTTGGCGCAGGCGCAGTATAACCTCGGCGCTCTCTATGTCTTCAAGCAGAACAAACGCGCCGCCCTTGACGTGCATGCGACGCTCAAGCAACTCGACCCGGAACTCGGGAGAAAGTTATTCAACGAAATTCACTCCGACAAAATTCTCGACGCGAGCCAAAGGTAAATGCCCGGTCGCCCGTCTATCACTAATCCTGCGTTGATCGCTTGCTCTGGTAGCAGCGGGCGCGCTCGCCGCGTCTCGCTCCGTTGCGGATAAGTATCCGGCAGCAAACTCTGCGAAGCAGGCATGCGCTGTGAACTTTACGAGAAAATGAAAAGCGGCGGACGGTCAGCGCTTCATAAATCTCAAGCGTCGATCCAAATTCCCAAAGATTTCTCCGCGTCGCGCCCGCGTTCTCCCGGCGCGACGCTTCAACTTGCCGGAGATCGCTTCAGCCGCTCTGTCGGCACGACGCTTGCCCTCAAACATGGTGGGCGGATGTTGCGGCTCCGACCGTCTTCTGATTGATGAGTTGCTTCCATTTTACTGGAAGGGGGGTGGCCTCCTTCAGGGGGAGGTGCGTCTTGAAGACGGCGGACTCCACGACCTTGATCGCTGAAGACATCCGGCAACAACAGACGAGATCAATGTTTGAGTGGTGGACCACTCGAAATAACAAGAGGAGAAATTAGATGAAGACAAGGATTTTGATGCTCATGGTCGTCCTGCTCGGCATGACTCTGCTGGCATCGGCTCAAACAAGTCGCGGTACTGTGAGCGGGGTTGTGACCGATCCGAACAGCGCCGTTATTCCGGGTGCGGAGGTTACGCTCACTAACACGGAAACCACTGTGGGCCGCACGACGGTCACTAACAGCGAAGGCTTATACCGCTTCGATGCGGTCGATTTAGGGAATTATTCGGTTAAGATCACCGCCCCTAATTTTGGGACTCTCATTAATGATAATGTGGTCGTAAATGCCAATCAGACTTCGACGGTTGACGCGCAACTGTCGCTCGGCAGTCAAGAGGTGACGGTGAATGTGACGGCGGAAGGTGGCGCGTTGTTGCAAACGGAAGCGCCTGTGCGCGGCGGCAATATCAGCCGGGCGCAGATTACCGAGTTGCCTTTCGCCAACCGTAACGCTGTGTCGCTGGCACTCACCCTTCCGGGTGTGTCCAGCAATCGCGGCGGTTTCGGCGACAATACCTTTTCCGTCAACGGCGCGCGCGGACGCTCGAACAACTTCCTGATCGATGGAACGGAAAATAACGACATTTCCGTCGCCGGTCAGGGATTCAAGATCACGAACCCTGATGCGGTGCAGGAAGTCTCGGTGCAGACCTCCAACTACGATGCGGAGTTCGGACGCTCCGGCGGCGGCGTGATCAATACCATTACCAAGTCCGGGACGAATGAGTTTCACGGCACGCTGTCCTATCTGCTGGATTCAAGAATCGATGATGCGATCACCAGTTCGGAATCACGCGACCCGGAAATTGCGCGACGGGGAAATCCCCCGTTCGGGATCGAAAACATTTTTGCCGGCACCCTCGGCGGCCCGCTCTTTTTCCCGCGCTTCGGCGAAGGCGGCCCGAGCCTGTACAACGGTCGGAACAAGACTTTCTTCTTTGTCTCGTATCAGGAAGACCGGCAGCGGGCAAATGCTCAATCACAACTGACGACCCCGACGGCAGCCGGACGAGCGCGCCTGCGCCAACTGTTTCCGGTGGGTGCCAGTCCGACCGTTGATCTCTATCTGAGCGCCACGCAGAACTCGGTGGGGGCGGCCAGCCCTTTCAATATTGCGCTCGGCACAGTCGGCGGTGTTGACCGTGGCAATATCGAGTTCGGCACGTTCTTCAGAGGCTTTCAATTTCTCAACACGGACAAGCAGTTCCAACTCCGTATCGACAGCCAGTTGACCGAGAAAGATCAATTCTCGGCCCGCCTCCTGACGGACAGTAATATCATCCCCTTCGGCGGCACGATTGGCACTTCAACCTTTGAAGGTTTCGATGCCGACAATACTGCCAAATACTACAATTTTCTGTTAGCCAACACGCACATCTTTTCCCCGTCTTTCACCAACGAAACGCGCCTCGCCTACAACCGGATTGACTTAGGATTTCCCATCCGAGACCCGAATGGCCCGGGCGGCATACTGCCGTCAATTACAGTTCAGTTGATTACCGGACTCGGCACTTCGGCGAGTTTCCCGCAGGGCCGCATCGCGAACAATTACGTCGTTCAAGATACGGCGACCTACGTGACCGGCAACCATACTTTCCGCGGCGGGATCGACTTCCTGCGCCAGATTTCGACGCAGGCCGCGCCCTTCGCTCCCCGCGGCACGGCGCTCTTTGCGGCCAGCACCGGCTTCACCGCGTTTGCTAATTTTATCGATAATTTTGGCGGATCGGGCGGTTCCACCCGTCGTGATTTCGGGAGCGCAGTCTATAACCCGGCGCTCTATCGAACCGCTGCCTTCTTCCAGGATCGCTGGAAGGCCACGGAAGCGCTCACGCTTACGCTGGGCATTCGTTATGAATCTTTCGGAACGCCGTTCAATACCTTGCGCACCCCGGCCTATACCGGACTCTTTAACGTTGATCCGGCGACCCGCCTCGGTCCTTATGCACTCCCGAATCAGGTTGAACCGGACCGGAACAACTTCGCTCCGACCATCGGGCTCGCTTACTCTCCTTCAACATCGAACGGTTTCCTCGGAAGCCTCTTCGGAGAGAAAAAGACAGTGTTGCGTGCGGGCTACCAGATCGGGTACGACTCGTTCTTCAACAACATCGCTTCAAACGCGGCCACCTCTTCCCCGAATATCATTGTGACCACGCTTAACTCGTCCATCACGGCCAGTACTCCGAGAGGCACGCCTAACTTCCTGAGCACGATTCCGACGACGGCGGCGGCGGTAACGCCGCTGAGCGCGCAGACCTTGATCGCGCAGAATCTGGTTAATCCGTATTATCAACGCTGGTCTGTCGGGATGCAGCGGGAGTTGCCGTTCAACACTATCGTGGATGTTTCCTACGTGGGTTCGAAGGGCACGAAACTTTACATCAATGAAGATGCCAACCCCTTAGTCCCACCGGGGCTGCGCTTGAACACGCCGGCCAACTATCCGAATTGCACGCCGAATACTAATGTCACGGCGGCGCAGGCGACGGCGCAATTCCCGGCGGGAACTTTGTGCCCGCTCTCCGGGCGATTGGATAATCTACAAGGCTCCCGGTCGGTTCGCACCAATGGCGGCGCATCGATCTATCATGCGGGACAGCTTGAGGTGAGAAGGCGCTTTGCGAACAACTTTACCGTCACCGGCGCATACACTTTCTCCAAGTTGATCGATAATGCGAGCGAGGTCTTCAGCTCGCTTAGCGGCGGGTTCTCAAATCAGCCTTTTTTCCAGACACCGGCGGTGTTTGGCGGAGACCGGCTTGATCGCGCGCTTTCGCTGTTTGACCGCCCGCATCGCGCCTCCATCACTTATATCATCGACTCGCCGTTCTTCAGGGACCAGCGCGGGGCGCTCGGTCATCTCCTCGGCGGCTTTCAAGTCTCCGGCGTGACGACGTTCGAGTCGGGCGTGCCGTTTACAGTCTTCAACGGTCTGGATTCAGACGGCATCGGCGGTGCGACAATCGACCGTCCCGACTTCAACCCGAACGGGCAACGCGGCGTGCGCGCTCGACCCACGGTTAACGCGCAGGGCACGATCACCGGCTACGTTAACCCAGATGCCAACAACGCGCCGATTGACCCGAACACGGCGCAGTTCATCGGCCTGCCGACTTTCGTGCCCGGACTGGCGGGAAGCGTCCGCCGCACCGGTAATCTCGCGCGCAATACGGAGCGTTCACCCGGCACCAATAATTTCAACGTCAATGTGTTGAAGCGGACGAGACTCACCGAGAGCACGTCCATCGAATTCCGCACGGAGTTCTACAACATCTTCAATCATCCGCAGATCGGACAAGGCAGCTCAAGCCCGTTCTCACCTTCGGGTAATCCGACCGGGTCTAACTTTATCGCTTCGTCCGTCAACACCTCGACTGCCGGGTTCTTCCTGCAACAAAACACTTCGCTGGCCGATGGGGGGGGCGTGTGATTCGCTATCAGCTAAAGCTCATCTTCTAAAGAGATGATGCTGCAAGTGGTCTGATATTTTTCAGCCGCACCATCCAAGTCCAAACAGGCGTCATGCCTGTTTGGACTTTATTTTTGCCACAGCGGGCGGTTAAAAAAGCCCGCCCGGAAACCCTGAAAAGGGAAGGGTCAGCGAGAGCCTTCTCATCTGCCCCTCTCTTTAGATGTGCGCCAAACGCTGCGCTCTTTCATCGCCCGCTTCGCCCGATTCTATTACCCGACCGAAGTTTCTCCGGCGAAGTCGGAAGTTTCATCCCCCGCCACCTGCCTTTCGGCACCGGATTTCCACGACTTGTCACATTTCTATTGCCGTCTGGCGCGGGCGGGCTAAACTACGCCATCAGAGAAGGCGAGCGACAAACGCCTGTCCAGTGGCATCGCCGCTTTGGGGGAGTTTACGAGTAAGTTGAGGATAACGATGATGAAAGACGCAGCTCTTATGGAACGCAGAGAGTTCAATTTGACGGGCGAGCAGCGCAATAGCCGCCTCCCGCTGAACGAGTCCACGTTGCCGGGAAAGCTTGAGGTGCTCAAGACCGTGGCGCTCAATTTGTTGAAAGAGGTGCAGGCTTTGAGCACGTTGGAGGCGACGGACATCATGCGCGGCATCAAGTTCTACGACGAAGTGGAACGCTTTGAGAAAGAACTGATCACGCGCGCCCTCGAACTGACGGGGGGGCATCAAGTGCGCGCCTCCCGCCTCCTCGGTTTGAAAGTAACGACGCTCAACTCTAAAGTGAAACGCTACCGCATTCCGTTGCCGGGGGATGCGCCGCCCCCACCGGCATCATCGTCGCCGTCTCCGGGGCCGTTCCCCGCGCCCGTCCACGGACAGTAGGGCTGCCGGCGGGTCTTAGCGCGCCGCCGGGAAGCTAAACTCGTCGAACCTGTTTGAACAGGCCGAAGCTAACGATCAGGGCAGGGGATGAATCCTCTGCCCGTTCTTCGTTTTGTCGCCTCACTACCGCAGCAGCAGCAGCAGGGCGCACGAAAAGCAGAGAAGATTGCGCCCCAGCTTCGGCGACGCGCCCGACGCCGCAACTCGTATTTTCTCGATGCGCCGGGGAGAGTGGCCTCGACGCCAAAAAATGCGCGCCGCAGATGTCTCTTCATATGCGATAATAATTTCGATGCGAGTCAAAACCCCACGCCATCTTTTCACCCTGCTCGGTGTGTGGACGATCATCGGCCTCGCCTTCGCCAGCCTCTCCTATTTCGGCACCATCGCCATCACCACCGAATATCGCCGCGTCGATCTCGTCGGCATCTTCTTCTGGAACTTGATCGCTTTCTATATCTGGGCGGTGCTCGCGCCGCTCATCGCGGTGCTCGCGCGCCGCTACCAACTCGACCGCCAACACTGGATGTCCAGCCTGTTCGTCCACATCCCCGCCAGCCTTCTCTTTACCGCCATCCATCTCATCCTCTACCTGCCGCTTTACTGGCTCGCCGGAGGCACGCTCACCAACCAGTTCCCGACCTTCCCCGCTCTCTTTCACTTTCACCTCTTCGCTAATCTCCCGACGAAGGTAGCGATCTACTGGCTCATCCTCATCGCCATCAACGCGCTCGATTATTATCAAAACTTTCGCGCCGTCGAAGTGAAAGCCTCGGAACTCCGCGCCCAGCTTGCGCAGGCGCAACTCCGCGCGCTCAAAATGCAACTGCACCCGCACTTTCTCTTCAACACGCTCAACTCCATCTCCGCGCTCCTGCACCGAGACGCCGAAGCCGCCGACCAGATGGTCGCCCGCCTCGGCGACTTTCTGCGCCTGACATTGGAGAATTCCGGCGATCAGGAAGTGACGCTCGAACAGGAGATGGAATTCCTGCGCTGCTATCTGGAAATCGAAACCGTCCGCTTTCACGACCGGCTCACTGTCGAAACCGAGATCGAGCCGCAGACGCTCGCCGCGCGCGTGCCCAATCTCATCCTGCAACCGCTCGTCGAAAATGCCATCCGCCACGGCATCTCGCGCCAGAGCGCGCCGGGGCGTCTGGCGATTCGCGCCGCCCTACGCAATGGGCGTCTTCTGATGCAGGTTGAAGACAACGGCCCCGGCCTCTCACTGATGAGTGAAGGCGCAACAACAACAACCTCCGCCGGCAGCCCGCAGACGCGAACATTCGCGGGCGGCCTCGGGCTGGCAAATACGCGCGCCCGCCTCGAACATCTCTACGGAGCGAATCATCGCTTTGAACTGGCACGCGCCCTCCCGCGCGGGATGCTCGTCACGCTCGAAATTCCCTTCCAGACAGACACTACGCCCGCCGCATGGGCGGACGAAGACGAAGCGGCGGAACACTACGAACCCGAACCGGGTCGAATACATCGCGCCGTCGGGTGAGGTTGCAGTTAACGGCGTAAAACAGGGACGTGTGCCGCCGCGCCGGGCGAAGTAGAGCGGATAGCGCCCGGTCGGAAGTGAAAGTGCGCGACATTCAAGCGCAACTGAAAGCGGGGCGAAGCGAGCGCATAATCGCTTCGCCCTGCTTTCAGTTGCGCTTGAACGCTTTTCAGATAACTTTGCTTATTGTTTGCCGGAAGAGAAAGCTTTCATCAGGCGATAGAGAAATTCCTGACCGTCATAGAGAGACTTAGCGGCGATGCGTTCGTCTCTGCCGTGCGTGCGGTTGTCGTCGATGTCGTCGAAGATGCCGGAGACGCCGTAGACAGGGATGTTGAGTTGGCGGAAGTGGAGACTGTCGGTTGCGCCTGTGCCCATGACGGGAACGACCGGCACGTTCGGCCACATCGCTTTCGTGATCGTTTCAATCGGCCCCATGATCTCCGGCTTCAAAGGCGAAGGCGGACTGGGCTTCGATTCGGAGACGGGCGTGACGGTGATTTCTTCATCGGCGATGACGCGCACGAGCGTGCGCCGCACGTCGGCTGCCGTTTCCTGCGGGAGGATGCGGCAGTTGACGGTGGCGCGGGCGGTTTGCGGCAGGGCGTTATCGGCGTGCCCGCCTTCGAGCCGGGTGGCGATACAGGTAGTGCGCATCAGCGCGTTGTAATAAGGAGAGGCGGAGAGCCGCGCGACGGCTGGCGCATTGGGGCGCGTTTGCGCGGCGACGGTCTTCATATCGGCAGCCATCTGTCCCGTCTCGATCTTCGACATGCGCTCGAAATAAGCGCGCGTGACTTCGTTGAGGTTGACGGGAAAATCGAATTTGGCGAGGCGATCAAGCCCGCCGGCGAGTTGGTAGATGGCGTTGTCTTTGACGGGCAGCGAACTGTGGCCGCCTTTGTTCTTCGCTTCGAGCCGGAAACTCTGGTAGACCTTCTCGCTCGCCTGCACCGCGTTTAAGAGCGGCTTGCCGCCTTTGAGAAAGCCGCGCCCGCCTTCGTTGATCCCCATCTCCGCATCGACGAGCGCGCGATGTTCTTTCAGCAGAAACTCGACGCCGTTGAAGTCGCCCGACTCTTCGTCAGCGGTGAGTGCGACGATGATGTCGCGTTCGGGTTGGAAATTTTCTCGTTTGAAGCGGATGAGGTTGGCGATGAAGATCGCGGCCATCGCTTTGTCGTCCATCGTGCCGCGCCCGTAATAATAGCCGTCGCGCTCGGTGAACTTAAACGGGTCGAGTCCGCCCGACCAATCCTCACGGCGCGCTTCGACGACATCGATGTGTGCGAGCAGCAGCAACGGTTTGCCAATGGCTTTCGGGCTGCGGTAACGCGCCACGAGATTACCCTTCTTCGCGTTGCCAGCGGGGACGAGGACGCGCACGTCCTGCGCCGCGAAGCCCGCCGCGCTGAGCCGCGCCGCCATCGCCTCCGCCGCCTGCGTGATGTTGCCGTCGGGATCGACCGTGTTGATTTCGATCAATTCCCGGAAGATGTCTTTCAGGAGTTGCTGCCCGGCGTCAAGCGTCGCGCTCTGCGCGCCCGTAAGTATAGGCCGCGCGCGATGAGCCGGTAATGCCAGCGCGACCAGTAGAACGGCGATGAAGTAGGTAGTGAATTTACGCATGTAGCTTTCCCTCTACTGCGCCCCAATCTCAATCGGCTTGCCGACTAAGATCGTCGGCGCATCGAAGCGGCGCAACGTCTCGTTCAGTTTCGGGACAACTTGTGTGATGAACTTGTTCGCTTCCGCCGCCTGCGTGCGAAAGCGCGTCTGCAAGACGCCGAAATACTCGCGCTGCGCCGGGGTGGGCGCGGCGTTCGTGGCGTCGATGGTGAAAAAGAGGCCGCCCACTTCGTCGCTCAACTGCGCGCGTCCGGGATTGTAGCCGAGTCCTTCCTCCGTCGGTCGTGCGAGACTGTTGAGAACCTGATCGACCGCCTTCAGGTTGTCCGCAATCGCCGTCGTTAAATCTTTCGGCGCATCGGGCAGACGCTCTTTCACTGTTTTCTCGATGAATTGCAATTGAGTCTTGACGCTGTCGAGCGTGCGCAGGACGGTGTTTGCGGTCGATTGCATGTCGCGCAGTTTCAAGGTCAGGTCGTGCGCGATTTGCAAATCGGAGGCGGGCGTGTTGACCGTCGGGTCGAGCCGCACTTCGACGCGCCGCTCGACGGACTTGTCGCCGACGAAGAGTTTGACGGTGTAGGCGCCGGGGAGCACTTGCGGGCCGCGCGCGTTGCCGACAAACGGCGTTTCTTCGACCGCCGGCGGACGCCGCACCTGCGCGCCGCCGTAGCGCAAATTCCACGCATAGCGATTCACGCCGCGCTCTTTAGGCACGCCGGTCGTTTCTTCGAGGATGAGTTGCCCTCTGGCATCGCGGATTTCCATCCGCACCTTCGTCTTCTCATCGGGCTTCGCCTTGAGGTGGTAGGTGATAAGCGCGCCGTAGGGCGGGTTGGGGCCGGTGAAAGGTTTGTCGCCGATCCCATAGCGCGTGAAGCGCGTGGCGAAGCGAAGCGCCGGGCGGATGTCGAACATGTGCAGATCGCTTGTTCGCACCGCCTCGTTCATTTGTTGGAGCGGGGTGGCATCGTCGAAAATCCAGATGCTGCGCCCGTGCGTGCCGAGGATGAGATCGTTATCGCGCGGGTGGACGAGGATATCGTGGATGGCGACGTGCGGCAGATTTTTGAGTTCTAAAATCTGCCACGAATTGCCGCCCGTGTAAGAGGCGTAGAGGCCGAGTTCCGTCCCGGCGTAGAGCAAATTCGTGTTCTTCGGGTCTTCGCGCACGACCCAGACATAAGCGTTCGCGGGCAAGTTGCCGGTGATGTTACGAAAGCTGCGCCCGCCGTCCGTGGTCTTGTAGATGTAGGGGCGGAAGTCGTCGAGCATGTGGCGGTCGAAGGAGACGTAGGCCGTCTCCGCGTCGGTGCGCGAAGGCTCGACGTGCGAGACGGGCGAGAACTCTTTGAGGCCGGGCAGGTTTTTCGTCAGGTTGGTCCACTTCCCGCCGCCATCGGTGGACACCTGTAGGTTGCCGTCGTCTGTCCCCGCCCAGAGATGACCGGCTTTCACGGGTGATTCGGCGATGCTGATGACGGTCGCGTGAAATTCCGCGCCCGTGTTCTCCAGCGCGACGGGGCCGCCCGCGTTGCCTTGCTTCGTTTTGTCATTCGCCGTCAGGTCGGGACTGATCGCCGTCCAGCTTTTGCCGAAGTCCGTCGATTTGAAGATCTGGTTTCCGCCGAGATAGATCGTGTTCTTATCATGCGGCGAAGGGATGATGGGCGAGTTCCAGTTGAAGCGATACTTCTGCTCCGAAGCGGGGCCGCCAACGTCGTCCGCGTAAGGGGAGACGGCCTGTTGCTCGCGCGTGCGCATGTCGGTGCGGACGATGCCGCCGCCCTGCGATTCGGAGATGTAGAGTTCGGGATCGTCCGGGTGGTTCAAAGTGTAGAAGCCGTCGCCGAAACTTACCATGCGCCAGTCGTCGTTCAAAATTCCGGCGGGTTCGCGCGTGCGGCTCGGCCCCGTCCAACTCCCGTTGTCCTGCAAGCCGCCCATCACGTAATAAAACGGCTGCCGGTTGTCGGCATGAATTTGATAAAACTGGCCGAGCGCCATGTTGTTGACGTACTCCCACGTCTCGCCGCGATCATAGGAGACGGCGACGCCGCCATCCTGCCCCTGCCACATGCGGCGCGGATCGACGGGGTCGATCCAGAGCGCGTGATAGTCGATATGAGTGCGCCCCGTGATCGAGCGAAACGTGCGCCCGCCGTCAATCGAGACGAAGAGGGTCGAGGCGACGGCGTAGACGCGATCCGCGTTCGTCGGATCGACGCGCACATCAGTGTAATAAAAACCGCGCGAGACGATATTGGTTTGATTCGAGACGCGCCGCCAATTATCGCCGCCGTCGTCCGTGCGATAGAGCGTGCCGTCTTTCGACTCCGTGATCGCATAGACGACGTTCGGGCTGCTCGGCGCGACTTTGACGCCGATGCGCCCGATGAGTTTCGGCAACCCAACGGTCAACTTGGTCCACGTCCGCCCGCCGTCAATCGACTTGAAGACGCCGCCCCGCTCGCTGCCGCTTTTGTGCGTCCACGGCGTGCGGCGAAAGTTCCAGACGCCCGCATACAAAACGTTCGGGTTCACAGGGTCGATGTCGAGATCGGAGATGCCGTGTTCGGGGTCAACATAGAGCGTCTTGGTCCACGTTTTGCCGCCGTCCGTCGTCATAAAAACGCCACGCTCTTCGTTCGCGCCGAAGGCATGGCCGAGCGCGCCGACATAGACGATGTCGGAGTTGCGCGGGTTGATGACGATGCGCGAGATGCGTTCGGTATCCTTCAGCCCCATGTGCCGCCAGGTCTTGCCGCCGTCGGTCGATTTATAGACGCCGTCGCCGAACGAGACGCTGTTGCGCACGTTCGATTCGCCCGTGCCGACCCAGACAACTTCCGGGTTCTTCGGTTCGAGCGCGAGGTCGCCGACCGAGATCGTGTTCTGTCGCTCGAAGATCGGTCGCCACGTCTGTCCGCCGTTCACGGTCTTCCAGATGCCGCCCGAAGCCGTGCCGACGTAAACTATATCGGGGTCGCCCGCGACACCTTCCACGTCCGCCGTGCGCCCGCCCATGTTGGCCGGGCCGATGCTGCGCCATTCGAGTCGCTCGAATGGGTTGGCCTCTTTCGCCGAAGCGTCGGGCGATTTGTCATCTTTGGGGGCCGCCGTGCCCGTATTCTTCGCGGGGCTGCCGGCCTCCTTCGCCGGGTCGAAACGCTCTTCGGGCGTGGCCGTCGGAGAAGGCGTTGGAGAAGGCGTCGGCGTCGGCTGTTGGGCCGGGGCAACTGCGGAAAGCAAACATGTGATGACGAAGAACAAGGCTCTCGCCCACGCGCGGGGCAAACGAAACTTTGACATGTTATAGACTCCTGAAACGGCGAGACTTGAATCAAAAACAGAATGGAGCCGGAAGCATAAACCAACTCGCGCACGCGCGTCTATTCATGCGCCAAAGATTGTGACCGCGAATGCCCCGACAAATATTCATATGCGTTTGACAATCATTGTACGAAGGCGACATAAGAATCCTGTTCGCGCATGCCCGTCAACGAACCGTCTATGAGAATGATAAAACGTCTCCGGCTCGCCCTTGTGCTTTTGCTCGTCGTCTCCGGCCTTGCTCTGTTCATCTTTTACCGCTGGCGCGAAAAGCCGACGCCGACTGTTGCCGGTTGGCGCGCGGTCGTTGCGACGCTCGCGGGCGATGGTGCGCCGGGCACCCGCGATGCGAACGCGGCGACGGGTGCGCGTTTTCAAGACCCGTTCGGCGTGGCGGTTGACGCGCGCGGCAACGTCCTTATCGCGGACGCGGGCGAGAGCAACCGCATCCGCAAAGTGACGCCGGAAGGCGCGGCGGTGACGCTCGCGGGCGGGGCGGAAGGCTTTGCCGATGGGGCGGGCGCGGCGGCTCGTTTTCACACGCCCTCCGCTCTCGCCATCGACGCGAGCGGCAATCTCTACGTCGCCGACACGGGCAACCATCGTATTCGCAAAGTGACGCCGGAAGGCGTGGTGACGACGCTCGCGGGCGACGGCACGGCAGGCTCGCGCGACGGCGCGGCGCACGAGGCGCAGTTCAACGCTCCCGTCGGCATCGCCGTCGATGCGCGCGGCAAGCGCGTCTACGTCGCCGACACTTACAACGACCGCATCCGTGTGATCACACTTGATGGTCAGGTCAACACAATCGCGGGCGGTGCTGTGCCGGGTTACGCCGACGGCGCAGCGGCGGGCGCCCTCTTCGATACGCCGTGCGCGTTGGTTGTCACGCCGCAAGGAGAGTTGTTCATCGCCGACACGGGCAACCGGCGTTTGCGCAAATTGTCGAAGGACGGACAGGTTGCTACCGTGAATTTCGCTCCCGCCGACACCTCGCCGTTCGACGACTCGTTCAGGCCGGTGGGTCTTGCGCTGACGCACGACAATTTTCTCTATGTAACGGATCGAGAGCGGGGCCGCATCTGGCAACTTGCGCCGGACGGGCGCGCCTATCTCATCGCAGGCGGCAACGCGAGTTTCGCCGACGGCGACGGGCGAACCGAAGCGCGTTTCAATCAACCCGCAGGCATCGCGGTTGATAAAAAGGGCGCGGTGTATGTCGCCGATAGCGCGAATTATCTCGTGCGCAAATTGACGGGAGCAGAGGGCGCGGCGGCGAAGGGCGAGTCGTTGGCGCAAGCGACGAATCAGCCATCAGGCAATGCGCCGCGCATTCCCCGTTCACCTGGCGAACACACGGACGTGTTGCCGCATTTCCCGCCCGATGCGCTTGCCCTCAAGTCGTTGCCGTGGCCGCTCGACCCGCAAAACAGTTGGCATGAAGTGGCGGCGACGCTCGGCGAGGTGCGCGGCAGTTACGACACGGACGACAGCCGCCACCACCTCCACAGCGGCATCGACATCTTCGGCGCTTACGGCCAGACGGTGCGCGCCGTCGTGGACGAAAAAATCGAGAGTCCTTTGACGAACTGGGGCTATGGCGAACTCAACGAAGGCTTGCGCGTCGGCCTGATGACCTATGTACACCTGAGAGTCGGGCGCAATGAGAAAGACGAATTGATCGACGGGGCGCGCTTCACGCCGGTGCGCGACGGGGAAGGCAAACTCGTGCGCATTCGCCTCAAACGCGGGGCGCGCTTTCGCACGGGCGATGCGCTCGGCACGATCAATCGCATGTATCACGTCCACCTGAATTTCGGCGCGCCCGGCGCGGAAAGCAACCCGCTGCAACTTCCGCTCGTCAACTTCACCGATTCAATCGCGCCGAAGATCGAGCGCGACGGCATTCAACTCTTCGACGCGACGAGCGGCGCAAGGCTCACGGAGCGGCGCAACAATCGTCTCGTTTTGCGCGGGCAAACGCGCATCGTGGTGGACGCCTACGATCAAGTTGACGGCAATCAGGCGCGTCGCCGTCTCGGTCTCTACAAACTCGGCTATCAGGTGTTGAAGGCCGACGGCAGCCCCGCGCCGGGCTACGAACGACCGCGCATCAATCTTGAGTTCGACCGCATGCCGCCTGAGCGCGAGGCCGTCAAGATCGCTTACGCGGACGAGAGCGGCATCACCGTCTACGGCAGCAAACGCACCCGCTTCCTCTACGAAGCGACGAACATCGTGCGCCACGGGCAGGCGGCGCGCTCAACGTGGAACGCCTCCGAATTGCCTGCGGGCGACTACACCTTGCGCATTCACGCCTCGGACTTCAACGGCAACGAAGCGACGGCGGGGCGCGACGTAGAGATCACGATAGAAGAAAAATGATGAATGCGGAATGATGAACGATGAATGAAAATCAAAGGCAACTTTTGTTTCTGATAAATTCAATTCAACAAAAGAGTTATTTTGTGGAGTGTCAGGTTGCATATAACCTTGAACAGAATTAGTAATAGTGTCTTGCGTTATCGGCTAGAGAAGTTGAAATATTTTTAGAGTAGAATGACTTATTCGACGCTTTCCTAAGCTACTGTTTGACATTTCCGCTAACTCTTATCTTTCGTACCTTTCGATTTATACCGATGCCTATCCTCGCAGCCTTACCTTGGATTTCGCTCAATTTTGAGTTCTGAAGTGATATCAAATCACGAGCAGCGTTAATTTGTTTTTCCGTAGGTTCAGGATCACCCTTTTTGGGTAATTTGCAGTCAATATCTAATAAGTAAGAATTAGACTCTGCGGCTAATACTTTGAGTTCCGCTGCCTTATTTTCATATCTGAAAGCTGCTGCTACTCCACCTATTACTGCTATCAGCAGTCCGACCAGCGTGTACGATACAATGATTGCTTTATTACCATTGGGAAAACCCGCGGCAGGAACTATTTTATCGGCGACCTCTCTAGTTGCTACAATTCCACCTAAAAGTATAATTGCTATTTTAAGTCGATTGGCCATTGTCGAATTCCTTTTCGCATAATCTTCCAGCGCCTGCTGAACAAGATGCAATTCAACTTGCCGTTCATTTATATCTTCCTTCAACTCGTTAAGTAGGTCTTCTGACATTTAATCCACCTCAAATTAATAGATATAAATACTCAACTCCTATTTTGACGAACCATTTTTATCCGTCGCGACCCATCCGCGTAAATAATGCCGCCATCCACTGCACAACACAACACAGTTACCGCTTTGTCGGCTTGAACAGAAATACCAATTCTGTTCAAAAATAGGCTCCGTTCATCAATGCCAGCATCATGAGGGTACGCATTTCGGACTTTTTTTATTCCCGCTTTGAACAAAAGTCAGGACTTTTGTAGAACCAAGTCATTTCCCTT
>JBPCIP010000035.1:0-22223 GCA_051006195.1 Pyrinomonadaceae bacterium | reverse complement strand
AAACTTGTCAGGAACTTGTAACGTCAAAAAGCGATTTTTCCACAGGCTTTTCCACAGAGACTGTGGAAAAGTTATTTCAAGGCTCGTCTCGCAACTGATCGTCCCAGTGTGTGACAGTTTCATAAGCACGCCCGGTGATAGGTCGCGGGCGCGCGCCGTCGGCTTGACCGATGTAGCCTTCGCGTTCCATCACATCGAGAATGGCGGCGGCACGCCCGTAGCCGATGCGCAGGCGACGTTGGAGAACGGAGGTCGAGGCGCGTTTCATTTCGACGCAGATGCGCAGGGCTTGTTCAAACAACTCATCGCGTTCGCCGCCCGCGCCGTCGCCGCCCGACTCTTCTTCGGATTGCGTGATCGTTTCATCGTAGAGCGGCTCGCCCTGCGCCTTGATGTGCGCGACGATGCGCCCGACCTCCGACTCGTCGAGATATGCGCCGTGGACGCGGATGAGGCGAGAGGTTCCGGGCGGCAGGAACAACATGTCGCCGCGACCCAAAAGTTGCTCTGCGCCGTTGGCATCAATGATCGTGCGCGAGTCAACCTTGGATGAGGTGCGCAGGGCGATGCGCGAAGGGAAGTTGGCCTTGATGAGTCCGGTGATGACATCAACGCTCGGCCTCTGCGTGGCGAGCACGAGATGGATGCCGACGGCGCGCGCCATCTGCGCGAGACGTGTGATGGCTTCTTCCACATCATGCCCGGAGGTCATCATCAAATCGGCGAGTTCGTCAACAATGACGACGATGTAGGGCAGAGTCTTCCACGGTTGGTCTTCGTCGTCGAAGTCCTCGACCATATTGCGGCGCATCACTTCCACGTTGAAGCCGTCAATATTGCGCACGCCCCACTTGGCGAGTTTCTTGTAGCGTTTCTCCATCTCCGCGACCGCCCACTTCAAAGCGTTCGCCGCACGTTTCGGATCGGTGATAATCGGCGTCGCGAGATGCGGGATACCTGCATAGAGACCCAACTCCAGACGCTTCGGATCGATCATGATAAATTTGACTTCATCGGGACGCGCCTTGTAGAGAATGGAGACGACGAGCGAGTTGAGGCAGACGGACTTGCCCGTGCCGGTCGCGCCCGCGATCAAGAGGTGCGGCATGCGTGCGAGGTCGGCGACGTAGTTCAAGCCGTCGATTGTCTTGCCGAGCGCGAGCACGAGTTTCGAGTTGGTATCTTGAAATTGGCGCGATTCGATCACTTCGCGCAGCATGATGTTGTCGCGCGCGGCGTTGGGCACTTCGATGCCGACATGGGCTTTGCCGGGCACGCGGTCAATGCGAATGGATTCAGCTTTGAGCGCGAGGCAGAGGTCATCGACAAGACCTGTGACGCGCGAATACTTGATGCCGGGGTCGGGTTTGAATTCGTAAGTCGTGACGACGGGGCCGGGGCAGATGTACTCGATCTTGCCCGTCACGTTGAACTCTTTGCACTTCTCCGCGACGCGCGTGGCGAGGCTGCGCAGTTCCTCATCGGCCTGCTCGTGACGGGGCGGCGGGGCGTTCAGGAACTCCAGACTCGGTATTTGATAGCCGCTCATTGCCGCCGCATATTTCTCCGCGCGGTTGACATCGCGTTCGGCCTTCGTGTCGCGCAGCGTCGGCTCAACCGGATGATCATCTTCCGTTCTCACGACTGAGACGGACGCCACCATCTCCGCAACCTCCGCCGCCGCTTCATCTTCCTCCACGCGCAGTGCGGCGGACGCGAGACTCTGATCAATAGCTATGGCCGCCGCCCCCTCCGACTCGCGTAAGGATACGCTGCCGTTCGACGGTGGGAAGGGATGACTCTTCACAACTTGCGTGGCGCTCGTCGTCGAAGTGAACTCCGCGACCGACTCATCCGGTTCAATTTGGATTGCCGGTTGCGGCGCGGCGACTTCGGCGGCAACGGCGGCGGCGCGTTGGATGGCGACATTGGCGGAGGCGTGCGGTGTCGGTGGCGGTGTCGGCAGCAGGGGGATTTCCGTCTCGCGCATGAACTCGGCGACGCGTTCTGCGCCGCTCTTCTCGCTCGTCTTCTTCTCATCAAGCACGATATTTTCGCGCGCCGCGCGCGCCGCCCGGCGTTGCTCGGCGCGTTGCTGCGCCAACTCACGGCGCGCGGTGCGCCATGCCTGAAAACGCATCGAGAGCGAACCGAAGAACGCGGACGGTTCGCCGAAAGCTGCGACCGTGTGTTCGTAAGCGCGTGCGAAAGAGAAGTTGGTGGCGAGCAGGAGTCCTGTCGCCGCGACTGCGAGCAAGAGGACACACGCGCCGAGGCTGTTCAACGCCCCCGCCAGATTGTCGGCGACGAACGCGCCGAGGAAACCGCCTGCCCGCACTCTCCCGTCGAAGAGCAACGGGAGGCTGCCGAGAGCAAGGAGCGACGAGACCGACAACAACAGCGTGACGAGGCCGATGATGCGCGAGAAGGGCGCGTGGATACGCCGCGTGCGAAAGCGACGCCATGCGGCGAGGAAGAGCAGCAACGGGAGGAGATATGAAGCGACGCCGAAAGTTTGCAGCAACAGATCGGAGACATACGCGCCGACGGGGCCGACGAGGTTGTGCGTCTCCCGTTGCCCGACGGAGTTGAGCGACGAGTCGTCCGGGTTGAAGAAGACGAGGCACAGCGTGAGCAGCAGGCCGAGGGCGAAGAGGGCGATGGCGATGATCTCGTTGCGCCGCGAATTGCGCTGTGGCAGCGGCAGTGAATTAGTCCGCATGTCCGTCCGGGTGGTTGCCATAACTGTTGAGTCTCGAAAGTCCGAAGTCTGCAAGCACAGAGTTTAAGTTGTTGACTCTGGACTTCGGACTCCTAACTCCAGACCATTCGTCTTTATGCCGCGCGGCGCGACAGCAGATAAGCTTTGATAAACGCGTCCAAGTCGCCCGCGAGCACCGCATCAACGTCGCCGCGCTCCAGTTTCGTGCGTGCGTCTTTGACGAGACGATAGGGAGCAAGAACGTAGTTTCTGATTTGCGAGCCAAAGGAGATTTCGGCCTTGTTCGCTTCGAGCACGGCGGTTTCGGCCTTCCGTTTTTCGAGTTCGAGTTCGTAGAGCCGCGAGCGCAGCACTTGCATGGCGACGGCGCGATTCTGGTGCTGCGAGCGCTGGTTCTGACATTGGACGACGATGTTCGTCGGCAGGTGCGTGATGCGCACGGCGGAGTCGGTCGTGTTGATGTGCTGGCCGCCCGCGCCCGTCGCGCGGTAGGTGTCCACCCTCAAATCCTTCTCCTGTATCTCGACCTCGATGTTCTCATCTACCTCCGGGTAGACGAAGAGCGACGCGAAGGACGTGTGACGCCGCGCCGCCTGATCGAAGGGCGAGATGCGCACCAGTCGGTGCACGCCCGCTTCGGCGGCGAGCAGGCCGTAGGCGTACTCGCCTTCGACGCGAAACGTGACGCTCTTGATCCCCGCTTCGTCGCCCTGCTGGTAGTCGATGATCTCGGTCTTGAAGCCGCGCCGCTCGGCCCACTTCAAATACATCTTCAAGAGCATCTCGGCCCAGTCCTGGGATTCCGTGCCGCCCGCGCCGGGGTGGACAGTGCAGATAGCGTTGCGCACGTCGTTTTCGCCCGCAAGCAGCATCTCGGTTTCGGCCTCGCCGATTTCACGTTCCAACCCCTCGATGAGCGCGCGTAGTTCCTTCAAACTGTCCGCGTCTTCTTCCGCTTCCGCGAATTCAAAGAGCACGTTGGCATCCGCGACGGCAGACTCGAAACTCTGTTGCCGGTTGATGACGCGCTCCAACCGGCTGCGTTGCTGCAACAACCCCTGCGCCGCTTCCTGATCGTTCCAGAAGTCCGGCGCGCTCGCCTCGCCCTCGATGCGCTTTAATTCCGTCTGCTTCGTAGCGACATCAAAGAAACCTCCCGAGTTGCTCGACGCGCCCGCGCAAGTCTTCATAACTGCTTCGCAACTCTTGAACTGTTAAAGTCTCGATCATTCTACCTCCAGAAAAAGTGACGGGTGACAAGTGACGGGATTAAGACCTGGCTGAGCCGCCATTACTTAGCTGTCCGCTTTATCATCGCTATGCATAACATCAAAATACTAATAACTGCGCAGAGGGCGACGAAGAGATCGCCGTGGCGCGTGTAAAAAGTTTTGCCGCCCGTCGCGCGCGAGATCGTCCAGGTGCGGACGGCGGGTTGAAAACTCTCAGTCGCGTCCTCGACTTCGCCGCGCGGCGTGATGCGTGCGCTGATGCCGGTGTTCGTCACGCGCAGCACGGGCCGGCGGTTTTCGACGGCGCGAAAGACGGCGTTCGCCAGGTGTTGCCGCAAGACCGGCGTGCGCCCCAGATAGCCGTCGTTGGAGATGTTGATGAGCGCGTCCGCGCCCGCGTCCGTAAACGTCCGGGCGATTGAGGGAAAGGCCGACTCGAAACAGATGAACACTCCCGCGCGCGTCTCGCCGATGGGCAGCAACGTGTAGTTCGCGCCCGGCGTCGTATCTCCCACGATGCTGCTCACCAGCCACGCGCCCGGAAACCAGCGCGGCAGCGGCACATACTCGCCAAACGGCAACAGCCGAATCTTATCATACTGCGCCACGAGCCGCCCCGCTTCGTTCACCAAGACCGCCGAGTTATAACCGCCCCCGCCGGGCGCGGGTTCGAGCGAATTGAAGAGCACCGAAGTGTGCTCACGGCGGGCGAACCCTCCGACGAGTTCACGAAACTCCGCGTCCTTCGCGTAGGTGAAATTCATCGGCGACTCAGGCCAGATGACGACGCGCGACGGGTCGTATGAGTGCGTACTCGCCCCGGTTAACGTGCTTCCCTCAACCTCGCGCTTCGCTTCCGCGTCCTGCTTCTGCTCCCATGCGCGCAACGCATCCGTGCTCATCGTCAAGTGGCGGTCCACGAGCGTGGCGGTCTCTTCCATCGAGCGTCCGAAGTTGACGGACACGTTTGGTTGGATCGCGATGATGACCGTATAAGCCTGATCACCTGAACTACCAGAGTCAGGCATATCAAATACAGATAATTCCGTACGCGCAAATACTAACCCGACAGCTATGAGAACCAGAACGGCGATGTTGAAGGAAGGCACATCTCTTTGCAGAAGTATCAACGCTACGACCGCATTGACGACAACCAGGAAAAATCCGACGGCATAGACGCCGCCCCAGGTCGCGGTTTGAATCAGCGCGGGATGAAACGCTTGCGAGTAGCCGATGGCGTTCCAGAGTTGCCCGGTCAGGCCGAAGCGCGCCCATTCCGAGGCCACCCACAGGAAAGGCGCGAGAAGCAAAGCGACGTTGCCCCAACGCGCACACAGTCGCGCGAGCGCGAAGGTGAACAGCGCGGGAAACACTCCGACGATGACGACGATGGGGATGAGCAAGGCGAAGGCGAGCGGGCGCGGCAGCCCGCCGTAGTGAATCATCGAATGCGTGAGCCACCAGCACGAGCCGTAGAAGAAAAGCGCGCCCGTCAGCCAGCCGAGCACGAAGGCTCGTCGCCCGTCCGGTTTGTTTGCGACGGCGATGAGCAGCGGGACGAGGCCGACCCACGCGAGCGGCCATAAATCGTAATCGGGGAAAGAGACAATCAGCAGGAGCGCGGACAGCGCGGCGAGGGCGCACTGACTTCGCGTCGGCGCGCAGCCACATAGCCACGCGCGAAACTTTACACGCTGTTCGCCGCCCATCGGCGCATCAGGTAAGACTTTCCTTTGCACGGAAGCGAGTTTAGCAGAGACGCCGCGCGGCGGTCATCGTGCCCGAAGGAAATATTCAAAGTGACGAGATTTTTTTTACGGTAGTCACAAACTGGTTGGTCTGCTGCGGCAAAACGTCTACCATTTGCGATGAAAGAACGGAAATTTGTCACCCGCGAAGTGACAAATTTTGTCGCGCTCACGCTTGAAGTGAATTCGGCTCCGGTGTCGGGTGTGTCGTAGAATGCCGCGGCAAAATGTTTGTGTAAAAGGGAATTGCGGAAAAAGTCCTTATAAACGCAGGAGAACCCGGTCACTTGACCGGGTTCTTGTAAGATGTGTTTTATTGGGGAATGCTCGGCGGGCGGCTGGCGTAGCGGCAGGCCACGCTCAGAGAAGTGATGGCGGCGGGGTCATGGTTTAACTTCTTCCATGCTTGCCACTGCTCAATAAAGCACTTCGCGTGCCACAGAAAATTGTTCAGATGGATAGATGCTGTTGAGTCAAACCCGAGCGTGTGCCGGGTCGTATGAAAATGATTGACCGCACCCGGCGCAGGAAGCCGGGAACTGAAAAATTTCACCTTACTGGCTCTACCTCTAACCAGTGCCCGCGCGCTCCCACGACCCGCACCTGCCCGCGCGCGATTCGGACGCCCTGACACGCGCGGGCGCGCCACAATTCGCCGTCCACGAGCACCGCTCCTTCCGGTTCCAGCGCCTCGACCACCATTGCCACGCGACCCTGTAACTCCAACTCGCCCTGCGCGCTTTTTTTATGACGCGAAAGAGCCGCGATCACCGCGCACGCGCCGAAGACGCACGCGCCGGTGATTAAAAGGATGAGAGATGAGGAATGAGAGATGAACATAAGCATTCAAACGGCTGAAAAATTTTCTGTTTCATCCCTCATCCCTTCACTGTCTTGCTCCCGTCTCTAGTTGGCGATAGAGGGCAATCGCTTCCTGATTATTGGCATCAAGTTGGATGGCGGTGCGGGCATGAGTTTTGGCTTGCGCGAGGTCGCCGCGTTCGAGGAAGATGCGTCCCAACAGGATGTGCGCGTCGATCAACTTGGCTTCCCAGAAGATCGCGGTTTTGAGCGAACTGATGGCGCGAACCAGATCGCCGCGACGCTGGTAGATGCGCCCGATGAGCAAATGCGCTTCCGGATTCATCGGCTCGATCATCAGGACGCGGTTGAGTTCCGAAAGCACGTCGTCGTCGCGCCCCGCCGTGTAGTTGGCGCGGGCTTTGACGAGCAAATCCTGAGTGGTGATGCCGGAAGTCTCCGTTGTCGGGAGCGGCGCTTGCGACTTGACGGCCTCGGCGATGTCGAACTGTTGATTGAGGCGCACGGGCACTTCCGTGATCGCCTGCGACTTTTGCCAGGAAGTCTGCGCCTTCGCGTAAGTGGGCAGGTAGCGGCGCGCTTCGTTGTCGGCAGCCGTCGCCATCTCGGTCGTGCCAGACTTCTCCAAAGCTTTGGCGTAGAGGAATCGCGCTTCGCCGTCGCGCGGGTTCAGCATAATGACCGAGCGGAGTTGATCGGCGGCGTCCGCATGGCGGTTGGCGAGAAAGAGCGCGTAGGCGTAGTTGTAAAGCGTCGCCGCATCGTCCGGGGCGGATTCTTTGGCGCGCTCCAGAAAATTCTGCGCCTGCTTGAGCAGACGCTCGCGCTCTTCGGCAGACTTCTCCGCTTGCGCCGCTTGAATTGAGATCGCGCCGGCATTGTTATAGACGCCGGTGAGCGGCAGGTCAGCGGTGAGCGGCAGAAGCGCGCCGAGCGCGGTCTTGAGATCATTCATGCGCCAATAGCTCAGCGCGGCGTAGAAGGAAGATTCCGCGTAATGCGGGTCTTTCTTTTGCAGGCGCGAAAAATATTCGGCGGCCTTTTTCCAATCTTCCTGTTTGAAATGAAGGCTGCCGAGTTCAAAGGCGGCCTGCGGGTAGGTTGCGCCCGCATTGGTCTTCGCATACTCCCTGAGCGCGTTCTGCAAATAGGCCGAACGCTTCTCGCGGTCGTCGGTCATCACGCCTTTGACATAGCTCTCGAAGGCACGCGGCGGAATTTTCGTGGCCCGCTCGACGATCTCGTTGCGCGAATAGGCCAGCGTGGAATCGCGTTGGTGAAGAATTTGATAGGCGAGAATACCCTGCATCTTCTGCAAATTGACGAGAGCATCGCCGAAGATATAAGGCGGCCAGATTTGCCCTTCATGGACGCGCACGACGCGCGCACTGACGCGCACTTCCGCCGGTGTCTTGTCATCGCGCGCCGGAACGACGTCGTAAGTGCCGATGACGGCCAGCGTCGCTTTCGCTTTCATCGCCACATTGATCGCGGTGGCGCGCGAGGGCGTCGCCGTCAAAGGCAGGCGCAGCCGTTGGTAGAGCAACTCGCGCTCGTCCGTCGAGACGACGCGCAGCCCGTACATCTGCAAGAGGTCGCTCAGGGAATCGGCGAAACTCGTCCCGATCCAATGATACTCGCGCTGGTTGGTTGTGTTCTCAAACGGCAGGACGATGATCACGTCGCCGCTCTGGGCTGTTTGCGCGCTCGTCTGTATAGGAGCGACAATAGAGAACAGAGCGAGAAGGCAGGCAGGCAGAACCAAACTTTTTCTCAACATACCGTTTCATTCCTAACTGATAAAAACGCCGAGGCCGTCGGCGCTGTGAGCTATCAAACACGGCGCGCAACGGCCTTCGGAAATCCGCAAGCAGAGCGACCTATCTCACGCTCCGGCTGAAAGTGGCGTCCCGTACGGGAGTCGAACCCGTGTCGCCGCCGTGAAAGGGCGGTGTCCTAGGCCACTAGACGAACGGGACTTCTCGGTTCACCTGAACAACGGTAAAACTAACTTACCGTAACATCTTCGCGGCTGTCAAACGGCACACACGCGCGGCGACGCGGCACAGTCGTTTGATGCCGCGAAACAGGGAAAAGGAGGCCAGTTGAACGCGATAAAATGGCGGCGGCGCGGGCGAAACACCGAAAACGGGCGCGGTTCAGGATGCCGGTTCATGCGTCCGCGAATTTCATCCGCCGCGCCCGCGCGTGCTAAATTCCTGCGACCCTGATTTGATGCTTGTGGTTGAGACAAGGTAGTTTGACTGCGACGACAGGGATCGTGTTTGATGAATCCACCGGGGAGGGAAACAACAAGTTGACGCGAGAGTTAAATAACGGACGGCATGCGCTGGTCACGGGCGGGGCGGGACTCATCGGTTCGCATCTCGTCGACCTCCTGTGGCGCGAAGGTTGGCGCGTGCGCATCCTCGATAATCTTGAGCCGAACACGCACCGCAAAGGCAAACCCGCATGGCTTAACGCCGATGCCGAGTTTGTTGAGGGCGACATTCGCGACCGCGAGACCGTCACCGCCGCCCTCGCGGGCATCGACGTGGTTTTTCATCAAGCGGCTTACGGTGGTTACATGCCGGAGATTTCCAAATACGTCGGCGTGAACAGTTTCGGCACGTCGCAGTTGCTCGAAGTGATCCGCGACGAGAATCTGCCGGTCAAGAAAATCGTCGTCGCCTCGTCGCAGGCCGTCTACAGCGAAGGCGCGGGCATGTGCCGCGCGGAACACGGTCTGGTCTTTCCGCCGGTGCGCCCCGTCGAGCAACTGCGCGCCGGGGATTTCAGCGTCCATTGCCCGCATTGTGACCGCCCGACTGTGCCTGCGCCGACGCCGGAACACGCGCCCATCGGCGGCGAGACGGTCTACGCGCTCACGAAAGTCGATCAGGAGCGGCTCGTCCTGATGTGGGGCAAGCAGACGGGCATTCCGACCGTCGCCCTGCGTTATTCATGCACCTACGGGCCGCGCCAGTCGATCTTTAATCCCTACACCGGAGTCATCGCCATCTTCTGCACGCGCCTCTTGAACAATCAACCGCCCGTGCTCTACGAAGACGGTGAGCAGACGCGCGACTTCAGTTTTGTCGAAGACATTGCGCGGGCGAACCTGCTCGCCGCGACGACCGACAAACTCGATGGCCTGCCCGTCAACGTCGGGAGCAGGGAGGCGACCAGCATCCGCGAGATCGCCCGGCTCGTCGCGGACGCCTTGGAGGTTCACATCGAACCCGTCGCGCAGGGCGAGTTTCGTCCCGGCGAGATGCGCCACCTCATCTCCGACACGACGCGCATCCGCGCGGCGGGCTACGAAGCGCAAGTTTCGCTCGCCACCGGCATCCGCCGCTACATCGAATGGATTAAAGGACAGATGGACGTGCGCGACTATTTCGCCTCGGCAGAAAAACTGCTGCGCGCTAAAGGCATCGTGCATCGCGTGGTCGGGCAATCCTGAACCGCATCGTTTCCGTGTGTCGAGAGAAGCGAATTTATTGACGTGATGAACCTGCACCATCAAAAAACATATATCTCCGTCGTCATTCCGGCTTTGAACGAGGAAGAGCCGATTATCGGGGTCGTGCGCGCCGTTCCGCGCGAGATCGCGAGCGAAGTGATCATCGTCGATAACGGGAGCGACGACCGCACAGCGGAGAGAGCGCGAGAAGCGGGGGCGCACGTGGTGAGCGAGCCGCGACGCGGTTACGGTCGCGCGTGCCGGGCGGGCGTCGCAGCCATCTCGCCCGCCTGCGAGATCGTGGTCTTTCTCGACGGCGACGGAAGCGATTGCCCGGAGTTGATGAGCCGTCTGGTTGACCCGATTATGGCGGGCACGCATGATTTCGTGATCGGCTCGCGCACGCGCGGGCGGCGAGAGCCGGGGAGCATGAATTTTCAACAACTCTTCGCGGGACGCGCCGCCGGCTGGTTGCTCGGCGCGCTCTACGGCGTGAGCTACACGGACATGTGCCCTTTTCGCGCCATCCGGCGCGACGCGCTCGCACGCCTCCCGATGCGCGAGGAAACTTACGGGTGGAATTTGGAGATGCAGATGCGGGCGGCGAGGGCGGGCTTGCGCATCCTCGAAGTGCCGGTCGATCATCGCCGCCGGGCGGGCGGCGAATCGAAAGTGTCGGGCACGCTGCGCGGCACTTTCCTGGCCGGAACGCGCATCCTTTACACCGTCGCCCGCATCGCACGGGAGCGCACCTGACTGTCTGGTGGACAACTGTAGGCTCAAGTTCGGCACGCGCTTGCGGCGCAACTCACGAGTGTGTTGCGAATGGATCGCGTGAGCAAGCAAGCCGCATCCATCTTCGCATCCCGGTATTTACCTCTCAAGGCGTTTATGAAGTTGACAAAATTACTCACCGCACCCTTCCTCGTGGTGTCTCTGCTCACTCCCTCCGCGACGGCGCAAATGACGACTGCGCCAACGGCGGCGGTCAAAAGCGACGAACCGACGGCGGCACGGGAAGCAGCAGCCGCACTGGAGCGGAAAGCTCTGGCCGTGCTCGCCGAAGTGATCGCCGATTCGCCTTCACTGAAGCTCGTCGAAAATCGCGTCCGCCTGCAAGCTCTCGCCGCAGAAGTTCTCTGGCCGCACGACCCGGAGCGCGCCCGCGAGATTTTCAATTCGGCGACAAGCGACCTCGCCGCCCTCACGGGCAGCATTGAGCCGGACGATCCGCAATACCATAATCTCTCGAACATGACGTTGCAGTTGCGCCAGCGCGTGTTGTCCGCCGTCGCGCCGCGCGACCCGAAACTTGCGCTCCACTTCCTGCGCTCCACCCGCCTGCCGCCCCCGCCCGTACAGCCCGGTGACAATTACAAGCAGCCCGATCAGGAGTTGATGCTGGAGTCCCAACTGGCGCAACACATCGCCCAGAGCGATCCGCAACAGGCGTTGCGGATCGCCGAAGAGAGTTTGAGTCGCGGCGTCTCTTCGAGTCTGATGCAGGTGCTCGACCAACTACGCACGCGCGACGCGGCAGGCGCCGCCCGCCTCTCCACCAACATCGCCAAAAAAATTCGTACCGCCAACTTTGCGATTGACCACGAAGCAACTTACATCGCCAGCCACTTGTTGCAATCGACGCGCCCGCCGGAGCGGCCGCCCGCCAACGGCCAGACCTCCAACCTTGTCGAGCTGCCCGATCCGCGCCGCCTCCACTTGGACGAAGCGACGCGGCGCGAATTGGCGAGCCAGTTCGTTAATGCCGTGCTCAACGCTTCCGCTAATCCGGGTCGGTCGGGCAACTACCACGGCCTGCTTTCCACGATCCGGCAATTAATGCCGGAAGTTGAACACTATCTGCCCGCGCAGGCAGCGGCGGTGCGGCGCAAAATAGCGGACTTCGAGCGCAACGTCGATTCCGGCCCGTCGCAAAAATACCGGGAGGTGATGAACGCGGGGACGCCCGACGCCATCCTCGAAGCGGCGGAGAAAGCCCCGCCGGAGATACGCAACCAGCTTTTCCATACGGCGGCGTGGAAAGCCTTCAACGAAAACAACGCGGAACGCGCGCGGCAGATTATCAACACCCACATCGAAAACTCGCAGCAGCGGGAGCAGATGTTGAAGGAGTTCGATAAACAACTTTTCTGGCGTGTGGCTTCGCAGGGCAACGTCGAGCAGGCGCGGCAGTTCTTAGACCGCGTCAAGTCGATTGACGAGCGCGTAGGAATGCTCGTGCATCTGGCGAGCGTAGTAGCGTCGGGAAAGGGGAATCGGCAGGGCGCCGAGCAATTGCTCGACGAAGCCTGGAATCTGATCGGCGGCGGGCGCGCCAGGAACCATGCGCAGCTATCGATGCAGTTACAATTGTCCCAACACTATGTGCCGGTTGCCCCGGCGCGCTCCTTCGAGATCGTGGAAGCCAGCATCACCCATCTCAACGAACTCATCGCGGCGGCAGCCGTCATCAACGGCTTCGGGCAGGACTCTTTCGCCGAGGATGAACTGAAAGGGCAGGAGGGTTACGTCTGGACCGCGCTCGCGACGCAATGCAGCGACATCCTGGCCGCGCTCGCGCGCGTCGATTTTGCGGACGCGCTCTCTGCGGCAGACAAATTTCAACGTCCCGAACTGCGCCTGCAAGCCCGCCTCGCTGTCGTGCATGCCGTGTTAATGAAAGATAAAGAAAGGAAGGATGTCAATCGCCGCACTTTTCACCGGGGCGGATGATAGTGGCGGGAAGCGCGGAGGCAGGAGGGCGATGAGCAAACTGAGATCATCTGCGTGCGCCCGTTCGACAAATATTATGGAGAGCGTTTCACTGAATCGGAACTTACAACGATGGGACAGAGGGAAAACATGAACCACGAAACGACACGAATACCACACTAAACAAACCACGCGAAAGCTGAGGGCTGTTTCGTGTCATTTCGTGTGAATTCATGGTCAGTCTTTTTGCCCGTGTACCAATCTTGTAAGGACTGATTTAGCTACCCCTGCCTCTTGCTTCCCATCTCCGGCCTTCTCTCTTAGCCTCGCACGCGAAACACCAGAAAATAGTCCATCCCGTCCGGCTTCACGAAGTCGTGTTGTTCGATGAGCGCGAAGCCCGCGCGCTCCATTTCCCTGATCACTTTTTTATCATCAAGGCCGTGGTCGTCGCCCGCGCCGTTGCGGTCGATGATGCCGACGAGCGCGTTCGCACGCAGCGAGCGGCGCAAGTTACGCATGAGGCGAATCGGCTGCGCGATCTCGTGATAAGTTTTCAGGACCAGCACGGCCTCCACGCTCGCGGCGGGCAAGAGCGGGTCATCTTCTTTGCCGAGCACCGGGCGAATGCCGGTCAGTTGCTCTTTCGCCGCGCGCTCTTCGATATGTTTGAGATAATCCCGGTTGATCTCGACGGCGTAAACCGCGCCTGTGCCCCCCACGCGGCGCGCGGCGCGCACTGTAAACCACCCCGAACCCGCGCCGAGGTCCGCCACCTGCGAGCCTTCCTTGATCTTGAGGATGTCCATCACGCGATTGATTTGCAGTTTCTCTTCGCGCCCGGCGTCTTCAAAGATCGAGAGGTCGCCTTTGTACGGGTCGCTCGTCGGGCGCTCAAGTTTGTCCGTCTCTTTGCTCGCGTCTTGCTGCTGGGCGGAGATGGCTGGCGCGGCGGTCTTGGTCGGCGCGCGTTTCGGCTGCTGAAAGGCGAGCGATGCGCCGAGCAGCGTAAAAGATGCGGCGACGCCAAACAGGCATTTGAGAAAAAGCGACGGCGCGTAGCGTTGCACGATGTTTGTCTCCTCGAAATTAATCAGCGGCTCGTAGGATGAGCGACCGCCGCCAGCCGTTGCCGCATCCCGTGCATCACTGCTGTGCGAGCAAACATTCAAGCACGGGTCATGATCTGCGTATAGCGTGCCACGGCTGCGAACTCCGGCAGCGCGCCGAGTTTGCGCTCGAACGCGAGCAGGCGCGCATAAGCCTTCGGGGTCTCGGAGAGGGCGGTGGGCAGGTAATCGACCACGACGCGCACGCCGCGTTCGGCGACCACATGCAACCCGGCCTCGGTCGCCAGCGCGCGAAGTTTTTGCGCGTCGAACAATCTGGCCGGGCCGTCATAGAGAGATTCATTCACCACGTCGGCAGCGAGCGCGCGTTCCGCCTCGTCCAAGTCGTGCGCCTTCAGTGCGGCGCGCATCGCTTCGCCCGCTCGATTGCGCGCGAGCAGCGAGACGAAGCCGCGCGGGCGCACAAGTTGGGCGAGCGTCGCGACTGCCGGGCGCGGGTCGGCGACATATTCAAGCACGTTATGACAGATGGCCGCATCGAAAGTCTGTGGCGCAAAGCATTCGCCCGCCCGCTCAGCCGCCGTTTGATGAAACGTCATGCGCTCTGTGAAGCCACGCCCGCGCGCGGCCTCGGCGGCGAGCGAGAGCATCGTCGCGGAAGGATCAACCACGGCGACGCGCCAGCCGAGAGCGGCGAAGCGCAGGGCCAGCGCGCCCGTGCCGCCGCCGAGATCGAGCGCATATTTCACGCCCGCCGCGCGCCCGTGGTCGAAGTCAGCCGGTGTCTCGCCGGCATCCGCAAGCGCCGCGATAAAGTTTTCCCACGCGAGGTCGAGCCGCAGGCGTCCCTCCACCGTCTGCAAGTAGGCGGCATAGGCGGGCGCGCCCGCCTCCAAACGTTTGTCCGTGTGTGTCATCTAACGATGAGGGAATGCGCTCCGCGCTCCGCGACGCGACCGATGATAGCGGCATCCGCGTAAGTTTCATGCAGACGCGCGAGGAGGGCTTCGGCGCGTGCGGCGGGAATCGAGATGAGAAGGCCGCCCGCCGTCTGCGGGTCGAAGAATAAACTCGCGAGCGGCTGACTCACTTCAACGCCGATCTCGATGTCGTCGCCCACATAAAGACGATTCGATTTATCGCCGCTCGTCAACAATCCCTGCGCCGCCAATTCAAACGCGCCCGTGATGAGGGGAACGCGCGCCGCTTCGATCTCAATCGTGACCTCACTTCCGCGCGCCATCTCCCATGCGTGGCCTAAGAGCGCGAAGCCCGTCACGTCCGTCGCGCCGCGCGCGCCGAACTCCTGCATCAACGCCGCCGCCTCGCGCCCTGCAAGCAGCATCGTCCGAAGCGATGCCTGCATCACTTCCGCGCTCGCCTTGCCGAACTTGATGCCGGTCGAGACAACGCCCGTGCCGATGGGCTTCGTCAGGATGAGGGCATCGCCCGCGCGTGCGCCGCGATTGGTGATGATCTGTCGCGGGTTGATCGTTCCCGTCACAGCGTAGCCGAACATGATCTGCGGATCGTCCACGCTATGCCCGCCGAGGAGCGCGACGTTGTTGGCGATCAGCACGTCGAGACCGCCGCGCATGATCTCGCCGAGGATGGAGAAGTCGAGTCCCTTCTTCGGGAAGCAGGTGACGGCGAGCGCGGTGATGGGCGTGCCGCCCATCGCCCACACGTCGTTGATGGAGTTGAGCGCGCTGATGCGCCCGTAGTCGTAGGGGTCGTCAACAATCGGCGTGAAGAAATCTACGGTCTGCACGAGCGCGAGGTCCTCGCTGAGCAGGTACACTCCGGCGTCGTCCGCCGTCTCAATGCCGACGAGCAGATTGGGGTGTTTGGGAATGTGCAGCCCGCTCAGCACCTGAGCGAGTTCGCCGGGGGCGAGTTTCGCCGCTCAACCCGCGCAGTTGACCATCTCCGTCAAACGCATGTCCGCTCTCCTTTCCCTATAAGTTGTTCGGTAGCTTAACAGTTCGTGCGGGCGCAGCCAAAATCCGATCCGTCGCAATCTGTTGCATTGCGAGGCGTGCAGCAAATTATCCGGTCGATGATCATTCCGCTCTGCCGCATCGCCAATAAATTCGGCTCGCGCTTGCGGCAAGTTTCAGCGAGCCGCGCAGGGAAAGGCGAGCAACCACGGGTTGTGAAGCGGGCAACAAAGCGAGAGCACACGTTTTTTTCTCCGCGCTTCTTCGCGCATCCTGAAAAATATTCTCCGAGTCGCCCCGATCCTTTCGTGCCCCGTAGGGTAATCACTTACGGCAGCAAGTTCTGGACGGAAACGAGCACATCCGGTTGCCTGACACAGACACAGACGAAAATTTGCTTGAACGCGCACGGGCGGGCGACGAGGACGCCTTCCTCTCGATCTACACGCGCCATCGCGACGCGATGTATCGCTTCGCCTCCCGGCTGCTCGGCTCGCAGGCTATCGCCGAAGATGTCGCGCACGATTGTTTCCTGAGCTTGTTCAAACACCCGGAACGCTTCGACGCGACGCGCGGCGCGAGCCTGCGCACCTATCTCTTCGCCGCCGTCCGCAATCTGGCGATGAAGCAATTTCGCCGTGCGGGTCGCGAGATGTGGAGCGATTGCGAGACGGTGGAGGAATTTCGCGCGCCTGTAGCCGAGGAGCCTTTAAGCCGATTGCTGGAAGCGGAGTTGTCCGGGGTGGTGCGCGAAGCGGTGGCGAGTCTTCCGGCGTTGCAAAGAGAGGTTTTGCTCTTGTTCGAGTTTGAGGACTTGAGTCTGGCGGAAATCGCCGTCGTGGTCGAAGCGGAGGTGAACACGGTGAAGTCGCGGCTCGCGCGGGCGCGGGCGGGGTTGCGCCGCACGCTCGCGCCGTATCTTGAAGAGCGAGCAGCGGCGGTGGTCGGAGCGTCGGAGAAATAGAGATGAACGAGAAGCTGAACAATCAACCTTACCCGTTCACGCCTCGCGGGAGCGACCCGGACGCGCCCGGCGGGCGACAAAGTGAGTCGTCCGCGGCGACGGCGGATGAAGAGTTGAGAGCGTTGCTCGAAAGTTGGCAGTCTCCCCCGGTCGTGGTGCCCGCATCGCTGGACTTGCGCGTGATCAATTCATACCGCGCCTTGTTCAGTCGTCAAAAGGAGGAAGAGATGAATTTGCATCGAACGAAAAATCTCGCGCCGCCGCTCTACGCGCTGCCCGTCTCAGGCGCGGCGCAGGTCGAATACCGCATCACGATGTTGGAGGAGCGAGGACTCATTCAAAGGTTGTTCGCGGAGATGAGCGAGACGGCGCACGAGGCCGAATTGACGCGCGCGGAGTTCCGGCGTGACCCCTTCCGCTTCGTGCGACGCATGGCTGCGGCTTACGGCCTAATGTTGTGGCGCACGTTCCGGCAAGAGAACACGGCGTATGGCGTGCTCGCCTCTTTCACCGTCGCGCTCACGCTCGCCGGGGCGATCGTCGCGCTCGGCGGTTTCCGCCAAACGCGAGAGGATTTATTGGCCGAACGCGTGCGCGAGGACATAGAACTTCAGAGCATCGTGACGGAGATTCCCGAAGAACAGAAGAAACCCGATGAAGGGCCAGCCGGGATGGCGAAGGGCAAGGGCGGGGGGGCAAAACCGAAACAGGAGAAGCCGGGCGGCGGCGGAGGCGGCGGTCGCCAGGAAGCCAAACCCGCATCGTTCGGTAAACTGCCACCGGCTTCGCTGGAAATACCGCAAGTGCGCGCTCCCGACCCGCGCCCGCCGACGATCAAGAATCCGAGTTTGCCGGTTCCGGCCAGCATCGTGGCCGACCCGGTGCTGTTTCCGCCGGACAACCGGCAGATCGCCTACGGCGACCCGAAGTCGAAAGCTACGGAGACGAGTTCAGGACCGGGTTCAGGCAACGGGATCGGGACGGGGACGGGCGGGGGCGTGGGTTCGGGTGAAGGCGGGGGAGTGGGACCGGGGCGTGGGGGTAACACGGGCGGGGGCGACCGCCGAGATGGGGGCGGGGGAGCGGGCGGCGGCGGCGGGGGTACGGATTACGCCAAGACGTTTGCGGCGCGGGAAGTGACGCGCAAGGCGACCATCAACAGCAAGCCGGAGCCGCAATACACGGAAGAAGCGCGCAAGAATCAGATCACGGGGACGGTGCGGCTGAGACTGGTGTTGAGTGCCTCGGGGTCGGTGTCAAACATCATTCCGCAGACGAGACTGCCAGACGGATTAACGGAGAAGGCGATCGAAGCGGCGCGGCGCATCTCGTTCACGCCAGCCGAGAAGGACGGGCGCAAGGTGTCGCAGTACATGACCATCGAATACAATTTCAACATCTACTGAAGCTGTTTCGGCTTGGCGACAATCAAAAGCGGCTCTCGATAATGAGAGCCGCTTTTGTTATTGTCTCGCCACGCTCGTTTCTGCCCGACCGCCCGCCCGTCAATTAAGATTTGCCCCGACTGAATTCTTCGCCGCTAACCGTTATATAATATTCGACAATGATGACTGAAGCGGCGCACCTCGATGTCTGAATTTGCGCCATCAACCGTAGATAAATAAGGAAACGCACTTGAGCGACACATCTCCCCGCAACATCGTCTGTCTCGCCAGCTATTTCAAAGGCGTGGAATTTATTCGCGAATGCAAGCGACAGCATTGCCGCGTCTTTCTCGTCACGAAAGAAAAGTGGCGCGAGGAGGATTGGCCGCACGAAAGTATTGATGAATTTCACACCGTGCCGGATGAAGCCGAGGTCGATCAGCTTATCCATCTCGTCACACAGATCGCGCGGCGGTATAAACTTGCGGGTGTCGTCGCGCTCGAAGAGTTCGACGTGACGACAGCAGGGCTGATTCGCGAACATTTGCGGCTGCCGGGCATGACGAGTTCCGGGGCGCGTCTGTTCCGCGACAAACTCGCGATGCGCGACACAGCGCAGGCCGCGAAAGTCAACGTGCCGGATTTCGTCCATGTGCTGAACTATGAAGAGTTGCGCGCATTCATGGAGCGTGTGCCCGCGCCGTGGGTGTTGAAACCGCGCACGGACGTATCGGCCATCGGCATCAGGAAACTGCATGACTCCGAACAACTCTGGCGCGCGATTGATACGCTCGATGCGCGCGAACGCAGCAACGAGCAGTCGTCTTTCTACCTGCTCGAACGCTTCGTTGCGGGCGATGTCTATCACGTCGATTCGATTGTTTCCGGCGGCAAAGTGCTTTTCGCAGGGGTCAACGTGTATGGTCGCCCGCCGATGAACGTCGCGCACGAAGGCGGCGTGTTCATCTCCTATTCGCTCGAACGCAAAGCGCGGGAGCGACGCAAACTGTTGCAACTTAATCGTCAGGTGATCAAAGCCCTCGGCCTCCGGCGCGGGGCGGCGCACGCCGAATTCATCAAAAGCGCGGAAGACGGAAGATTTTATTTTCTGGAAATTGCGGCGCGCGTCGGCGGCGCGTATCTCGCGGAGACGTTGGAGGCGGCGAGCGGCCTCAACCTCTGGCGCGAATGGGCTAAACTCGAACTGAGCGATGTGGGGCGGCCTTACGAAGCGAAGCCGCTCCGCGAAGAGTACGGCGGGATCGTGCTCTCGCTCGCCCGCCAGGAATGGCCGGACACGGCGAATTACACTGACAGCGAGATCGTCTATCGCGTCCGCAGGGCGCACCACGTCGGCCTCGTCGTGCGCTCGCCTGACCACGCGCGCGTGCGCGAATTGTTGGACGATTACGCCCGCCGCTTCGCCGCCGAGTTCAGCGCCATCGCGCCGCCGCTCGAACGGGCGCGGTGAGATTGAAGAGTTGAAGTTCGCACATCCTCAGAGCCGGCGACACGAGAGGATGAGACACGGCGTACATGTGTGTGCGTCCGGCAAAACGAACCTTTTCATGAATTCCAAAAATCGCTGGTGATGATGCGCCGCGTTTCTTCAAGCGTGAGGTCGCCGCGCGAGAATTTGTTGCCCACCGTCTCTTCATGGGCGGTGCGTCCAGCGCGCGTGCGCAGCGCGGCCTGTTCTGGTGTGATGCCCGCAACGTCGAGCTGCTGCGCGTGCAGGGGATTAAAGCACCGCGCTTCGAGCCAGTCAGCAACGTCTTCCACATCGGTGAATCCGGCATCGATCCAGCCTCGCGCAGCCGCTTCGAGGGTTTCGCCGCCAAGTGCGTCGCCGCCGCAGCGTGCGAGCGTCGCGCCGATGGATGGCAGCAGCAGCAGTTCCGGCGCGGCATCGTCATCATTGTTCATGCGAGTCCCTTCGCTCCGTGAGCAAAATTACGAACAATTTAATTCTACAGCGCGAACTTCACTTCTTGCCAAGCGAAGACCCGCGCCGGTTCTTGATCTCGCGAAAGGAGGGCGGACGAGAGTCTATCTTCGTGCTTCCGTTTCGCGGGCGGACGATTGCATAATACATCTCACATGTTTGAGTAGTTGTTTGCATTTCGTAACGCACATGCAGGAGGAGGTCGCTATGTCGGATAAGGATCGCAGGAAGAAGGACAGCGAGCGCAAGGACGGGGACAATCAGGCCATGAGAGAGGCGGTCGCGGAACGCAAAGAGGGGCAGGAACCGGCGCAACTGCCGAAGGATAAATCAAACCATTTGCTCGGCGATGACGAACCCGCCGAGCAAGTGAAAGGCATCGGCTGAAAATAAGCAGGTGGGAAAATGTTTTCCGGCATTATCGAAGTCAATTTCCCCGTTATCAAAGGCTCTAACGATTTCTTTATACCGAAATACTTCTTACGATGTGCTTATATGCCTGACGCCGAGGGCTACATTTATCAACTGAATCGTTCTGACGGCGGCGCACTGAAACTCCCCGTCGAAGAAGCGCGACTGACGCCGAACGGACTAGCCGGCGACCGGCAAGCGCACCCGAGCATCCACGGCGGGCCGGAACGCGCGCTCTGCCTCTATGCGCTCGAACAGATACAAGCTTTACATGCCGAAGGCCATCCCATTTATCCCGGCTCGACCGGAGAGAACGTGACCGTCGCCGGTCTCGATTGGGAGCAACTCGCGCCCGGCTGTCGGCTGGCGCTCGGCGATGAAGTGATCATCGAACTCAGTTCTTACGCCAATCCATGCAAATCAATCAAGGAATCGTTTGGCGATGGGGAGTTCAGGCGCATCTCGCAAAAGACACATCCCGGCACGTCGCGCTTCTACGCGCGCGTGATTCAGACGGGCAGGCTCGCGGTCGGTCAACAGGTGCGCGTGCTGCCGCAGCGACGCGGTTGAAATAAATCGAGAGAGGTGAGATTTCAATTAAGATGAACGCACTGATTCTGGTCGATATTCAGAACGATTTTTGTCCCGGCGGATCGCTTGCGGTGAAGGAGGGCGATCAGATCGTGCCCGTCGTCAACGAACTGCAAAAGCGCTTCGAGTTGATTGTCGCCACGAAGGACTGGCATCCGGCGGGGCATTCGAGTTTCACGATTTGGCCGCCGCATTGCGTGCAGGAAAGCGCAGGCGCGGAGTTCGTCGCGGGATTGGAGACGAGCCGCCTCGCGCGCGTCTTTCTCAAAGGCACGGAGATGGAGATCGATTCCTACAGCGGTTTCTTCGACAACGAGCACAAACGCGCGACCGGCCTCGGCGATTATTTAAAGGAGCGCGGCGTAGCGGATATAACCGTCATTGGGCTCGCCACCGACTATTGCGTGAAGTACACCGTGCTCGACTCTCTGGGACTTGGATTCAATACCTCGGTCGTCGTCGATGCCTGTCGGGGCGTTGAAGTGAATGAGGGCGACACGGGACGCGCTCTTGCAGAGATGGCTGCCGCCGGAGCGACGCTCGTCGAAAGCCGCCAATTGCTCGAAGCCCAGATGGCGAATAAGTTGTAAGCCTCTGCCGGCTCGTCCGGTGAAACGCAGAAAAGGTGAGCCGCTTGCAAGCGGCTCACCTTTTTTCTCTTAACGCCAGTTTCCGATTAGTGCTGGACGCCTTCGATGAAAGCTTTGAGCAGGCGCGAGCGCGAAGGATGGCGGAGTTTCCTGAGCGCCTTCGCTTCGATCTGGCGGATGCGTTCGCGCGTCACGCTGAAATCCTTGCCCACCTCTTCGAGCGTGTGTTCCTCGCCGACGGGACCGAGGCCGTAACGCATCTTGATCACTTTCTCTTCGCGCGGCGAAAGCGTCGCCAACACTTCATCGGTGATTTCGCGCAAATTCGCGGCGACGACCGAATCAGCCGGATTCACGCGCCCCTTGTCTTCGATGAAATCGCCGAGGTGCGAATCTTCCTCTTCGCCAATCGGCGTCTCCAGAGAGATCGGCTGTTGTGCCAGTTTGAAGACGCTGCGCACCTTCGAGACGGGCATGTCAACTTTATGCGCGATCTCTTCGCTCGTCGGTTCGCGCCCCAACTCCTGCACGAGCGCACGCGAAGTGCGCACGAGTTTATTGATCGTCTCGATCATGTGGACGGGGATGCGGATGGTGCGCGCCTGGTCGGCGATGGCGCGCGTGA
>JBPCIP010000034.1:0-12220 GCA_051006195.1 Pyrinomonadaceae bacterium | reverse complement strand
CATTCATTCTCCAACCGTCTGAAGCTCATAGAATATTTCCACTCGCTCACATGACAATATAAATCCCGTACCAGCCTACAGGCTCAAGGGACGAAATCAATTGTCACGGCTGTGGGGTAGGCACACTTCGACTCTATGTGCTTTAGATCAGGAGTGCGAGGTGGCGAATGTATGCGGGATTTAAGTTCTGTCGATAGCCGGGCGGCGAAAGGGATCGGGCCAGCCCGGAACTCTGCGGCGAAGAAATGCGCGCGACGCGAACACTTTCGAGAACGACGGCAGGCGGCGCAGATATTTTGAAAATACCTGTTGGCGTCGTGCCCGGCACGGTGCAATTCAATGAACAGCACAACTGCGCCGCTCTGACCTCCGGCTTATCGCTGTTCTTTTGAGCGGTGGCGCAGCAATCCATCATGCCGGCCATGGGGCAGTCGTTTTCGCCCGCGTGCAGGGGCGCACCCGCCGGTCCACTGCCGGTCATCACCACAAGAAGGAATAAAGCTGTCAGCCACTTTTTCTGCATCGCTCTCGATTGATGACTATATTGAGCGGGCAAGATGCCTGTCAAGGAGGTCTTCGTCCTAATCGCCCGGCTCTGCCCCTGTGTCAGGACAGATGCTCAATGCAGTATCTTGATGCCAATAGCAATCAGGAGGCTCCTCCAATGACCGAAACTTTGCTCTTGTGAAACGGCTGTTTTGATGACCGGGCAGGACGCATGCAAAGCATAAAAAGAGCGTCATTAGAGGGCGGGTCTGAACTGAGTTTGTCGCCGCTTTATCTTCCCACTTAACGCCGCTTGGAAAGCGTCAGCAATATTATGCCCACGACCACCGACAGGAACGCACCGAGCGGCGGAGTGTGGTCGCGACTAAAGATGAAGAAAGACAGATAGATGAGGCCAATCGCCACACAGCACGCGCCGACAGTTTTTCCGATAGCTTTCTTCTGGTTCGTATCCACTGCGATGCCCCTTCCCCTAATTTGATTCTTCGTAATATGTTAGACCTCCCAGTCCCATCCTACAACCCACGCCGTCTGGCTCTCAATCGCAGCTCATGAAGTTTGCTGGCATCCTGGAGAGATGGTGATTGATCTCGCCGTTGCCGCGCAGTTGGCGGCAGATCGAACGGGCTGGCTTTTAGCTCGGCGAAGAACTTATAGTAGTGTCGTTTACTAACGGCGCCATCAATTGTAGTTCCGGCGTTGGCGCTTACAGGGATGGCTTGGTGGCAGCCAAATAATAAGGAAATAATGTAATGGACCAAATAAAGAAAGAACCTATCGTGTCATTTGAGGTGAGGGTCACATCGGGTTGTCAGGGACTTGACCCGAACTCCCCTGACTGGGAGGTGTGTGAACTGGAAGATGGAGTCATCCAAAACACGGCCAATATTTATGACAATCTGACGCTAGCCGAAGCTAATCAAATGGCCTCAATGTGGACCCAGAAAAAGGAAGAGGCAGAGGCTCCGTGATCCGCGTTTATCGGTAGCCGAGCCCTTCGCAGTTCTCACCGCCTTTCTATGTCGCTCCAGACTTCGTCTACTCGCACCAGAGGGTCTCGATAGGATTCAACCTGGTCGCCTTCCACGCGGGCCACAAACCGAGTCCTGTGACTACCAGTTGAATCGGACCGAAGATTTTGTCGCGCAGTTCGTTGATCGCGCTCAGCGTGACGATGTTGATGAAAACTCCTGTCCGGGACGTTGGTCCTCGGCTTTGGAAGTGAGTTGTAAATACATTCCCAAAGAGAAGAAGGTTCATCACTCTCCTGCGAAGTTGGAGTTTAATCCGAATCTTGAATGCTGTGCTTTTGAAGATAGTGTCCGGCAAAAAGAATGATACCTGTTTGTCTGCCCGCGCCGGGCGGCACGGGGTCGCGGCCAGCGGACGATTTTTTCGATGAGATAGTGTGAGCTAGATCAGTCGTCCTCGTAGCTCAGACTGTTGACCGGATTCCTCTCCAGATTGTCTCTTTCGTAATCGTAGCGCATGACGGTCTTCGGGTCTTTGTGCTTCGACATCATCTGCACCTCGCGGTAGGTGCGCCCCTGGTTGAGGGCGCGCGTGATCGCCGTCCGGCGCAGATCGTGTGGCGTCACCGTGCCTTTCACGCCCGTGTAGTCCGCCCATTTGCGCACGATCTGTCCGATCATCTGGCGCGTCAGACCGCGATTGTGCTTCCCCGTCCGGTGGTTTTGGAGCGGCTGGAAAACGAATTGATCCTCCGTCCGGTTCTCCGGCCAGTGCGACCTGCGCCGCTCGTCCAGTCGCAAGTAGTGATCGATGGCCTCTTTCACCTCCGGGGGCACCGGCCAGATTTCCTCCGCCCCGCCTTTCACCTTGAGCGTGAGCGTCCAGCGCCCCCCTTTCCACACCATCGACGACCGCTTGATCTTCCCGACCTCCGACACGCGCACGGACAAGCGCAGCATGACCAGCATCAGGGCGTAGTCCCTTGCCCCCGCCGGCGCGGAGCGGTCCGGCCCGACGAGCAAATACCTGACCTCTTGCGGGGTGAGAGCGCGCCCCTTAAGGGTGTTCGGTATTTTCGGCGGCGGCACCAACTGCGCGTCTGCCGGGTTGTGCCGAACCAGATCGGGATAGACTTTTTGCAGGTAGTGGTAAAACGAGCGCACGATGGAGAGTTTGGCGGCCACCGTCTGCGACGACTGGTTGCTGCTGCCGAGCAACATGTCGCGCCACGCGAGCACATCCCGTTCGGTGACGGTCAGGAGGTGCTTCCCCGCAAAGCGATGGAATTCGAGGACGGTGCGCTGGTAGGCGTCGCGCGTGTTCTCGGAGGTGGAGCGGTTGATAAAAGTGTCGAGTTTATCTTTAAGCGGGATCAGTCGACTCCCGTCTGTGGTCTGACCCGGCAGCGGACTGACGATCTCCGGATAAATAACTGGTTCGCTCATAATCACCTCTCTACCAGGCGAAGCGGTGGTTACGCGGGTGTCCGCCCTCTCTCCCTCTCGCGCATGCACCGCAACCAAGTGAGACGCTCCTCTAGTGCGGCTCTCGTCGAGGAAGCGCGAGAGGCTTCGCGGCGAATTGCGCCGGAAGGTGGCCGAACCCAAGCTTCTGGTGTTGAATCCCGATGTTCTTCCGCCAACGTGTTGACGAGCAGCGCCATTGTAAGTTCGATCTACTTGCTCCGTAGCCGCTCACCTCCTCCGTCACCTCAATCAAAGAGGGTTCATGCCCCGCACAGACATCATTCCGCGGTCAATTTCGACCATATTAAAGCACGAAACTGCTTTATCGGGTTATATTTATTTTCCAAAAGTACTATTATGGAAATTAGCGCGATGTTGTTTCACACACTTTGCTATGCAGTGGTATCAGCTTTAATTTGTGATTTAACAGGGTGAATTTGGTACTTGGTGTCACGTATCCAACCCCCTGTTGCGATGAAATTTGTTGTCTAAATATTTCACCGGTGTGCTTATAGCAGGCTTGAAATTTATCTTTAAGATATCTGAAAGCAATTTTTAGATGAAAATAAAGGTTTGTTTTTTAATATTTAAGAAAATACCTCTTGAGATCGAAGGGAAGAAGTGGTAAAAGGCATTATTTATGAAGCGTAGAATTAGTCCTTTCTCGATCTCCCCTAACCCGATAACCTTGTATCTTACGCCCGCACTGGAAGCGGCAGCCTATCGAATCAACTATACCGTGGAACACAGGCAAGGTTTGACAGCCATCTTGGGGGAAGTAGGCACCGGGAAAAGTAGCATCATTCGACGCTCTCATGCCGAATTCGACGCCATGCCGGATGTGGTTTCTGTTTTAATCCCCTCCCCCACTTTTAAGACCGAATATGCCATGATACAAGGCATCGCACAATTGTTCGGCTTGCCGGCTCGTAAGGGCACTCAGCAGCATTTGAGGGAACTCGAAACCTGGCTCGGCGAGCAGTTTATAGCTGATCAGGTCGTAGTTTTATTCATAGACGAAGCCCAGAAGCTCGACCAAAAAATGCTGGAAATAGTCAGGGCTCTTTTAAATTTCGAGACCGACGAAGCCAAACTAATTCAAATTATACTGGCCGGCCAGTTGGAATTGAGAGACAGGCTGATCAGTGAAAAGCAGAAGCCACTATATACACGCCTCACCATGCCAACTGTTTTAGCGCCCCTATCCCCTTCGGAAGTGGAAGAAGTTATCGCCTTCCGCTGTAAACATGCCAAGATCAGCAATCCCTTCCCTTCCGACTCAGCACGTAGAATTTATGAATTATCGGGCGGGATTCCCAGGGAAGTTTTGCGACTTTGCACCATTGGTTACGAGATGTCACAGATTGCAAAGATGCCTAGCGTGCATCCGGATTTAATAGATTCAGCTTTCAGAGAATTGCAACTCACAGACGGAGCGGGCGATGAGTAGTGAGCCGAAAAACATCATGACGATGGCGGAGTTACTGCGCGCCGCCAAGTTAAAGAGAGAGCGAGAAGAACAGGAAGAAAAAGAGGCGACCCTGCCGCCTTCTACTATAGTGCCTGACACTATACCAAATTCCACTATACCAAATCCCACTATACTAAATACAAGTATACCTGAGAACACTATACCGCGCTCTGCTATACCGAATATCACTATACCGCGTCCCACTATAGTGCGAAATACCAGAGTTAAATCTACTGGAGAGCGGAGCACAAGAGAGCCGGACACGGCACATGGCGTTAGGATTGACTCATCGAAAGGATATTTTCAATATTTGAATGATTTGTCAGACCGAGTGATCCCGGAGATTGAATTGAAACCCTTCGAGCAGGTTGTATTGAATCGCCTCTACAGGCTCTCTCGCGGATGGAAATCTGAAGAATGCGCCGTAGGATTAGGTGCTCTTTCGAAGCAATGTGTGATGAGTAGAACCAGTGTGCAAAAGAGTATCGGAATTTTAATAGAGAAAGGATTGATAGAGGATCTCGGAGAGGACAAGAAAGGCGGCAAGGAAGGGAAGCGGTACAGGGTTTTGCCGGGTCTGACTATACCGCCACGCACTATACTGAAAGACACTATAGTAAATGACGAGAGGACTATACCGCCAGACACTACAGAGGTGCGTGGCACTATACCGCCAGACACCACCATTAAAGATAATAATAAGGATTTAAAAGACACACACACAAATAGCAAAGAAAGTGTGGGTGGCTCAAAGTTTACTTATGAAGAATGCCAGAAGTACGCAGCACACCTCCATGCAACAGGACAGGGAATCACCAATCCCGGCGGGTATGCGACAACCATCCATCGAACGGGTGAGGTTGACCCGCTAATCGAAAAATTCTTAAACCCTCCGGCAACTTCGCCAACAGTTGATGCGAGCAAGTGCCCGGACTGCGAAGGCACAAACTACTGGTATCCAAAGGGAGTTGATAACGGTGTGGCTCGATGCAAGCATACGAAACTTTGTTAGAAGGCAAGAAAAGAAACGTGACATGATGCAATAGGTGTTCTCAGGAAGCGATAATATGGTCGTTGTAATTGCTTCAGCTCAACCGTCAGACGCAATTCTGGCAACAGAATTCGATAGACCCATCACGATTTGTACCAGTGTTTAGCGGAATAGTAAGTCGATTGTAACTTTCTTGTAAGACACCGGAATCCGTTGAGCTTATTCAGCCTAAGCGGCCAAGGCGTTTTTTATACCTACAGCTCTTTACACGAATTTAGAATCGCGTCGCCTTGCGCTATAGAGGTTTCCCCGTGTATTACGTACGGGGCTCATCCGGCCACGTTTCGTGCTTTTGCGTTGAACGTAGGTGCCGCAAAGGGCGTAGTGCGTGCGGAAGAAACAAGTGATGTCGAAGAAAGAAAAAAAGAGGAAGAACGCCTTGATCGTCTGTCGCGATGCGAAGCGGTTCTGGACGACTCAAAAGCAGTTCTGGCAGTGGATCAGAGAGGGCGTCGTCGTCAAGACGGGCGACGCGCCTCTCACAGGTGCGCTTGTGCGCGACCACGAAGAGTTGATGGTCGTACTGAGCAATACCGTCCTTAACTTGGCCTGCCCGAACCACTTGCGCGAATCATTGCAATCACGGCGGTTGTTGAGAGCGCAGAAGTGAGACGAAGGGGAAGAGGCATGAAGTCGTTATCCTCTCTCAGATGTTGCACAACGGCCCGGGCCCTGGCGGTAGGCATGCTTCTCGTTGCCTCATCGCTCAGCGCGGCTGCACAGGAAGCGCGCGGCGAGACCTCCGGAGCGGCTTCCGCAGGCAAGGCAGCGGCGACACGCAGGGGTGAGTCCTATCGCATTGGCCCCGGCGACGTGCTCGAAGTGCGCGTCTTCAACCGTCCGCAATTGTCGCGCGAAACACTACGCGTCGAGGGCGACGGCACGATTCGGATGCCTCTGATCGAGGGCGAGATTCAGGCCGCGTGCCTGACCGAGGCTGAACTGGCCCGCGAGATCGCCCGCCGGTATCTGAAATACCTCAGGAACCCGCAAGTGGATATCTTCCTCAAAGAGTTCAACTCGACGCCGGTCGCCGTACTCGGCGCGGTCGCTGCGCCGGGCCGCTTTCAATTGCAGCGGCGCATCCGTCTGCTCGAATTGCTGTCATTCGCTGGCGGTGCGACCGAGCGCGCCGGGCGCAACATTCAGGTGGTTCATTCCGCACCGCTGTCGGCGTGCGAGGCAACTTCAGGAGACGAGAAACGCGAAGCGGCGAGTGAGGAGTCGGAGGTCAGCTCTTTTAAGTTGAGCGAGACGCTGCTCGGCGATTCGTCGGCCAACCCTTATGTCCGACCGGGCGACATTGTGACGATCACTGAGGCGGAGCAGGTTTATGTGGTGGGCAACGTGCTCCGGCCCGCGATGATCCCGCTCAAAGAGCGGGTCACCATCTCGCAGGCCGTCGCGATGGCGGGCGGCGCGTTGCCCGATACGCAGAGCGAACGCGTGCGAATCGTCAGACAAGCGCCGGGCGGCGGCAAGACGGTGATCCTCGTTGACCTCAAGGCCATCAGCAGGCAGCGCGCGGAGGACGTGGCGCTGCAGGCGAACGACATCGTCGAGGTGCCGACCGCCGGCGGCAAGCGTTTCCTGCGGACGCTGCTGGGCAGCGTCGTCCCCTCGGCGGCGCGGCTGCCTGTTCAGATAATTCGCTGAGACAAACTCCACGCCGGCGGGGCATTGCGCGCCGGCACAACACAGTTGCGCACGCCTTCGCGCAAGGCGGCGTCTTACGATATGGTGTGCGGCGATGAGTGAAACTAAACTGATCCGCAACAGGGATGTTGAGCTACAAGTTCTGCCGGACGGCGATTCGCCGCGGCCTGTGTACCATCTGGAGGCACAGAGTCAGGACGGTGAGCGTCTGCGCGAGTTCCTGAGAGCGTTGCGCCGGCGGTGGTGGGTGGTGCTCGCTGCCACCGTACTATGCACGGGGCTGGTGGCGCTCTTCATGGCGCGGCAGCCAGACCTCTACGAAGCCGAGGCGCAGGTGCAGGTTGATCTGGAAACTGTCAACACGGCCTTCGCCGCCTCGAAGAACGGCGCGCTCAACACCAACCCCGTCAACGACCCGGCCTACTTCAACACGCAACTCCAAATTCTGACCAGGCCGAGCCTCCTGCGCCGCGTCGTCGATACTCTCAAACTCGAAAATGACAAAGAGTTCCACTCCGCGCTGTTGTCCGCTGCGGCACCCACGTCGTGGCGGCAGCGGATTTTCGGCGGTGACAAACCCGCCGCTTCGGGTTCGGCGGATGGTGCGGAACGCCGGATGCGTGAAGGCGAACTCATCGGCGCGACGCTCACGGGCACTTCGCCGGAAGAGCTCGCGAAGGCGGCTCTGCTTGCCCCCTACGTCGAGGCGCTTCAGGAGGGCCTCAAGGTCGAACCTGTGAAAGAGACGCGCCTGCCGATCAAGGAGACGCGGCTCATCAACATCACTTACGGGCATACCGACCCCATCGTCGCCGCGCGCGTGGTCAACGCCATCGCCGACGTGTTCGTCCGGCAGAACCTCGAAAGGAAAAACGAATCGAGCGTTGCCACCGGCCACCTCCTGCAGCGGCGCATCGACGAACTGCGCTCGCAGATTCGCAGCCAGGAGAGTCAACTGCTCGACTACGCGAGGAATCATCAGATTCTCTCGCTCGACGCGAGCCAGAACATGGTGGTTGAGCGGTTGGTCGGCCTTAACCGTCAGTTGCTCGAAGCCGAAAACGAACGCAAGACGACCGAGGCCGCCTACCGCGCGGCGCGTGAACCCGGCGCGACCGTTGCGCTCGCCGAAGGGACGATCAAAGAGGCGGGTGAGGTCGAGACGCAACTCACGCAGTTGAAGCAGCGGCGGGCGCAACTCCTGACCGAAGCCACGGAGGAGTGGCCCGAAGTCAAGGAGGTTGACGGACAGATCGCCGTGCTCGAAGGCCAGCTTGGCACGCTGAGGCAGCGCGCTTCCTCGACCGTCGTCACCAACCTGACGACCAGATACCGGCAGGCGCTAACGCGCGAGCAGGCTTTGCGCGCCGCTTTCGACCGGCAGCGCGGCGAGACGCTGACGCAGAACGAGGCTGCCATCAACTACCGGATTCTCCAGCAGGAGATCGAGACCAACAAGCAACTGCTCGACGGCATGTTGCAGCGCAGCAAGGAGCACGAGGCGCTGTTCGCCGGGATGCGAAACAACGTGCATGTCAACGATTATGCCACCGCGCCCCGCGAGCCCGTCGGCCCCCGCCGCCTGCTCAACACGGCGGTGGCCTTCTCTCTCTCGCTCGGCTTCGGCGTCGGCCTCGCCGTCTTGCTCGGATTCATGGACGACAAGCTACGCTCGACAGACGACGTGCGCAGGACTCTGCCCGTGCAGGCGGTGGCCGCCGTTCCCACAATCGGCGGACGCGCCCGCCGCCGCCTGCACGCGACGCGCCCCTCGCGTAGTAGTGGCGACGGCGATGCGCGCCACGGCCTGCTGCTCGGCGACGATGCGCCCGCGCCGCTCGCCGAAGCCTTCAGCCAGTTGCGGACGGCGATGCTGCTGGCCGACGGGAGCAGAGAATTGAAATCGCTGCTCGTCACCTCAGGGATGCCTGGCGAGGGCAAAACGACGATGGCCGTCAACACGGCGATCAGTTTGTCGCGCACGGGCGCCTTCGTCCTCTTAGTTGATGCAGACCTGCGCAACCCGCGCCTTCACTCGATCTTCAACCTGAAGAACGGGCGTGGTTTAAGCACACTGCTCTCGGACGAGGCGGACGAGACGGCGGCCTTGCGGGCTGTTACGCCCGACGCCGGGAGCGGCGTCGATGTGCTCACTTCGGGGCCGATGATCCCCGCCGCGGCTGAGATGCTGAGTTCGGGGCAAATGATCCGCCTCGTCAAAACCTTCCGCGCCGTCTACGACTACGTCGTTATCGACTCGCCGCCGCTCGCTTTCTTCTCAGACGGAGTGCAACTCTCCGCGCTCGTGGATGGCGTCGTGCTTGTCGTCAGCAGCGGCGACAGTTCGCGCGACTCGGCGCGGCGGTCGTACCAGAGTTTACAGGACGTGGGCGCGAACGTCTGCGGCGTCGTTCTGAACAATGCCGAAGGCAACAAGATCGACTACGAGCGTTACTACAAGCGGGCTTGAACCGAACTCGCCCGGCGCGAATCACTACAGACACCCAAAAGCACGACGCCCCCCCACACGCCGCTGTGCCTTCTCCGAAGCGGCGTGTGGTGGGCCTGACGTAAAGACACAAGTACGAGCATGGCGAAAGTCTTAAATCTCCGCGGCTCCCGGGCGCGGCGCGGCGAGAACAGCAGCACAGCCGGATTCGGCCACGCCGCACATACGGCGGATGTAACCCGGCTTTCTTCCCCGGGCCAGACCCCCCCGCCTGAAGTTTCCCGCCGGGAATCTGTGGCTATCCCGCTCGTCGTGCGTCTGTGCGAGGCGCTTCGACAGGAGCATGTGAGCTACTGCCAGTGGAAGAGCAACCGGAAACTCGAACGCTGGCTGCAAGGCGAGGGCGACCTCGACCTCCTCGTCGCGCGCTCCGACGCGGGGAACTTCGCGTGCGTCCTTCATCGACTCGGTTTCAAGCAGGCGCGCCCGACCGACGACCGGCAGTTGCCGGGCGTCTGCGACTATTACGGCTTTGACGAAGAGGCGCGCCGGTTCGTCCACCTCCACGTTCATTATCAACTCGTCCTCGGCCACGACCTGACGAAGAACTTCCGCCTGCCGCTCGAAAGTTCGTACCTCGAAACCGCGTCGCGCAACGAATTGATGCCGACGCCCGCCGCCGAGTTTGAACTCATTCTTTTCGTCCTGCGAATGGTTCTGAAATACCGCTTGACCGAGACGGCGTTGCGCTCGCTCGCCGGCGCGAAGAACTCTTCCGGCGCTTCGATTCGTGAAGAGGTGGCCTTCCTCGAAGCGAAGTCGAGCCGCAAAAAAGTTGAAGCACTATTGGGCGAGCACCTGCCTTTCGTCGGCGTCGGGTTCTTCGACGAGTGCGTGCATACGCTCGGCGGCGAGTGCTCGGCGCGCCGTCGCGTCGCGGTCAGGCGAAAGCTGGAGCGGCGTCTGGGCACGCATGCGCGACGCACCCTCTGGTCCGACAAGCTGGTGCAGGCCGCTCGTCTGGTTAAAAGGAGTATCTCGGAGCGTGCCCTACGCCGTCCCGCGCGCAAGCGTCTGACGGCGGGCGGCGCGCTCGTCGCGCTCGTCGGCGGCGATGGCGCGGGGAAGACGACCGCCATCAAGGGACTGCATCGCTGGCTATCGAAGAAGTTCGTCGTGAAGAGATTCCACCTCGGCAGGCCGCCGCGCTCTGCGCTCACGCTCGCCGTCATCGTCGCGCTGCGTTTGAGAGCGTTGCTGCCGGGTGCTCCGCCGGACGCTCATGCGGCCACAAGCATCGAAGGTTCCAGCGTTCGCAGCGGTGTCCACGCCACGCCGCCCTTTCCCGGTTATCTCCGTCTGTTGCGCTGGGTGCTGGCGTCGCGCGACCGGCGGAGGCTCTACGCGCGCGCGCGCCGCTTCGCGACGAACGGCGGCGTCGCCATTTGCGACCGCTTCCCGGTTGAGCGTTTGCGGCTGATGGACGGGCCGAACATCGCGCGTTGCGTCGCGCCCGCCGCGCGGTCCAATTGGCTGGTCCGGCTCCTGCTCGAAGCGGAGGAGCGGAACTACGCGCAATTCATGGAGCCTGATTTGTTGTTTGTGCTGCGGGTCGAGCCGGAAGTCGCGGTGAAGCGTAAACCTTCCGAGAGAGTGGATCACATCCGCACGCGCTCGCGCGAACTGTGGGAGCAAGACTGGGACGGCACGCGCGCATGCGTCGTTGATGCGGGGCGACCGGCGGCGGAGGTGTTAGCGCACTTGCAAAAGGTCGTCTGGGAGAATCTGTGAGAGGCAGTCGTCTGTCGTCGCTAGTCGCCGCCCTCCGATCACCGCTGACATGAGACAAACGCTCGTTGCGGAAATCGTCGGCCCTGCCGGGGCGGGGAAGAGCACGCTCACATGCGCCCTGAGACGGCGAGGCGCGGGCGTGCGCGCGGGCTTCGGCGTGTGGGGATTACCGAAGCAACTGCTGCTCGCCAGCGCCTTCCGGTCGCTGCCGCAACTTCTGCAGATGTGCCGCGGCGGGAAGTTGATCGGGCTGGATGAGGCGAGTCTCATCATCCGGCTGAACGCCTTAGGCCGCTTCATCGGACGCGAGTCAACGGGCAGACACAAATTCCTGCTGTTCGACGAGGGCGCGGTCTTCGCGCTCGCCAAGCTGCGTGCCTTAGGCGAAACGCGCGGCGCGAACGGCGGTGACGAGAGGCGGTTGCGAGATTTAGTCGCGCGCCGGGCGGTGAAACTCGACGTGATCGTCTGGCTCGACGCGCCCGACGAAATCCTTGCGCGGCGCATCCGCGAGCGCGAGAAGCCGCACCGGATGAAGAATCGTTCGGACAAAGAAATTTCCGATTTCCTCGCGCGCTACCGCGAAGGGTACGAACGAGTGGTTTCCGAGTTGGGCGCGAACCACAAACTCAAGGTCATCAGGGTGAGTACCGACGGCGCGACGCCGGAGCAGATCGCCGGGGAAGTTCTATCGAGCATGACGGGCGGGGAAGGCTGAGCAAGCACAGATGGCGACAGTCGAGTTAAACATCACGACGGCGGATGAGGTCAAAGAATCTCCCCGCGAGAGTCAGGCCGCGGGAAAGTTGACGCACAAGGCTTACCTCAACGCTTTTGCGTCTCTGCTTGATACTGCG
>JBPCIP010000033.1:0-42604 GCA_051006195.1 Pyrinomonadaceae bacterium | reverse complement strand
ATCTAATATAGAGAAAAGAGTCGCCCACGCATTTGCACCGGGAGCAAAAAATTATTCGATGATGCCGTTTCCTTTGGGAAGCCTTTCGAGGGCGCGAGAAATCAGGCGTTGCGTCACTTGAGAGAGTTCCTTCAGCACCTTCTCTGGAATAGCATGGTTTGAGTCTGTCCAGTTTAGAGGGCTGAGGCGCTGTGTCGCACGCAGTTTGCAGGTTGCCTCGCCGGAAATCAATGTGTCCGAGCGATTGGCGCAGGTGCGACATCGCAGAGCGCCATCAGTGCCTAAATATGATTCGCCGTTATCTTCGCCAAAACCCCTTTTGCAACTCACACAGGCATTTAAATCCGGCAGAAATCCCGACAACTTGAGCAGCCACACCTCCCCATAACGCGTGATTTGCCGCAGATTGTCCGGTTCCAGCGCAATGGCTTCCAGGCAGGCGCGCAACATGCGGAAGATTTTTTCGTTTGGTTCGTGCGGCGGAGCGAATTCAAGCACTAGCCCACCTAAGTATTCCAATGCATTAATTACTTCCGGATATTTACTGAACTCGAAATAGGAGCGAACGATTTCCGCTTGCTGTATGGATACAAGTTCCTGCCCTTCCTTTTCAAAATAGGATATGCTGATGAGTGTAAACGGCTCCAGGGCTGCTCCAAATTTGCTTTTCAGGCGGCGCGCTCCTCTTGCCACCCCGCGCATAATGCCCATCCGTCGTGTAAGGAAGACAGTTATTTTATCAGCTTCTGCGAGCTTGTAGGTCCGCAAAACAATTGCTTCGGTTTCAGCGATGCCCATGTCTATGAAAAGATAAAGAGACTATTGAATGTAAAACGCATGTAAAGTATTTTGGTTATCGGACGCGCTAGATAGGGAGCCAGAAGAAAATCCATCCCAATGTCAGGCCGATCCCGATAAACTCGGCGAAAATCTTGGCTCCGTAAGTAAGACGGTTATAAACCTTCTCACGCCCTATCATGCCGAAAACCAATGCCACCAAAGCGGCAAAGAAAACCATTAACAAAAAATGTCTCAATTCTTCCTCCCCACTGCTATATCAAACGCATCGAGCATGCTTAAATAATTCAACAGTCCGGCCACCATTAAAAATCTGTCCCCATATTCCGATGTCGCTAATTGGGCGTAATCCTTCACGGCGAAATTGCACAGCAAACTTAGCAGATAAAGCAATCCATTCCCTAAATCACAGAACCCAAAAACATAGGCGAGAAATCCCGCCTCCGCCACATTATGCAATCCATACAAATGTCCTCCCAGTAACCATCCGACAAAATACAGGCCAAAAACAGCCCCTCCCAGCAATGCTCCGCGTATTGGACACCCCAGAAATAAATGGCCTGCTCCCGGTATCGCCCAAGCCAACGGACCTGCCAACCACGCCTGTCCTTCGCTCTTCTCCATCCTTATTGTTTCCAAAATACTCTCTCCTTAACTCTTCGGAAAAATTCACACACATTTAAGCCGCGATATAAGTTCTCATCCAATACTTTATGTCCCGTTTGTCATTTAATAGCTTAGGACTTACGCAGCGGGACGAAGAATCAACAACTTAGGGAAAGTCGTGATTTCGTTAAGTCCTTGATTTGCAACAGCAACCTGTTTCAACTGCGTAAGTCCTAAGCTAACGGATTTTCAACTATACCTCAAGCAATACATTAATTGTCGTCAGGCCGACAATTAATGTTAATTCTATCAAAACCATCTTTCCTACCTGACAAAGAAGCACTTAGTACAGTAAATATTTATTTCTGTGATTTCTAAAAGCAACTATCTGCTGCTCCCAAGATGATTCGATTATTTCCAACGAATCCCCACGCTCCAAAGCTTCCCTCAAGGTGCTCGTTCCGGCTATCACGTCAACAGGAGTTTGCTCATAGACGTATTCATAAGGTGGTTCCTTCCACATAAATTGCTCCGGATAAAGTTCATGCGCCGTTTTAACCGCCGCCACACCTGCGAGCACCGGTTCAAACCTCGTGCGGTCGGTGACGTGCAACTGAACGCCGCCACAAATTCTTCCCGCGTGCTTATGAAAAGTTGGCTGAAAATAACAAGCACGAAAATGTATGCCTGGTAATTCATATAAATCAAGCGCCCGCTTATATTCGGCGGCGTCAATATAGGGCGCGCCGATTATTTCGAAAGGCCGCGTCGTGCCACGCCCTTCCGACATCTGTGTCCCCTCCAAATGAACTGTCCCCGGAAAGACCGTCGCTGTTTCCAGTGTCGGAATGTTTGGTGACGGCAACACCCACGGCAGGTCCGTCTCATCAAACCAGAGTTCGCGCGTCCAACCTTCCATTAAACTCAACTCCAGATCGCAATTTATGTTCCAGTGCTCTCTGAACATCCGTGCCAGTTCGCACACGGTCAGGCCGTGGCGCGTCGCGAGCGGAAATTGCCCGACAAAAGAAGCATATTCCGGTTCCAAAACCGTCCCGGCCACCTGCTCGCCGCCAATCGGGTTCGGCCTGTCGCAGACAATAAGGCGTTTTTCATATTTCTGCGCCGCACGCATGCAGTTGGCGAGCGTATAGATAAAGGTATAGATGCGACACCCGACATCCTGCATATCGAAGACCAGGACATCTATCTCCTCCAACATTTGCTCGGTCGGTTCGCGCGTCTCGCTGTACAGAGAATAAACCGGCAGATTCGTCTCCGCGTCAATGCTGTGCGGCGTCTCGACCATGTTGTCCTGCACTTCGCCGCGAATCCCATGTTGCGGCCCGAAGAGCGTGGTTAAGTCAAAATCCCTCTCTACTCGTAAGATGTCTGCCGAGTGCCGCAAACTATGATCGACAGAGGCTTGATTGCAAATCAAGCCCACACGCCCCCCTCGTAGCGACGCACGCCGCTTCGAGAGCAATTCCTCTACCCCTAAGCTGATTTTTCGTGGCCCGCTGTGTCTCAAGACGCTCTCCTTCCTCTTAAACTCACCCCGCTCTAACAATTTCTGGTCAGCCGCATAAAACGGAACCGCCATTAATGTTCAAAACTTCACCCGTGATATGGCTGGCCCATTCGCTACACAAAAAGAGCACCGGCAGGGCCACCTCATCCGCAGTCGCGATTTTTCCAAGCGGTATCTTTTCTTCGACGCTGCGGCGAAAATCCTCTGCACTAAACGCTTGGACAGTCATTTCGGTTTCCACCCACCCCGGAGCGACGGCGTTGACTGTAATCCCCTGCGCCGCTAATTCAACGGCAAGTGATTTGGTAAAAGCGATCTGCCCACCTTTTGACGCCGCGTAGTTCGAGACATTCGCCTCCCCACGCTGACCTGCGGTCGAACTGATGATAACGATCCGCCCCCAAGTTTGTCGCTTCAATACGGGCGAGGCGACGCGGCACACCGTCCAAGTCCCCTTCAAGTTGACCTCCAACACTCGATCCCAGACATCTTCCGTCATCTCCTCAATCGGCGTGCCTTCCCATAAACCGGCGTTACAAATCAAAATATCCAAACGCCCGAATTTCTCCACTGCCGCTTCGATCAATTTTTCTGCCCCGGACAAGCACCCTACGTCGGCACGGATCGCCAAAGCCCCGACTCCATATTCCCCTCTGAGCACGTCGACCGTCTGTGCCGCCGCCGCCTCGTCATTGATGTAATTGACCACCAGTTGCGCGCCCGCTTCCGCCAGTCGCTCCGCAATCGCCCTCCCGATGCCTCTCGTCCCTCCCGTCACGATGGCCACACGTCCACTCAAATTCAAACCTTCAACCGCTTTCCTCATTTCCACTCCTCACGACAAATTTTCTCTTTGCCAACTACAAATTCAACCTACGGACGTTTCTAAAGGTGTTATCGGACGCATGGGTAAGGCAGGTAACCGTTCAGTTGGTAAATGCCCCTGTTTTCTTGGGGTTTTTACATGGATTAGTCATCGCTCAGTCGAATTTTCCCCTTTCCTTCGGCTATATACTCACTAAAAGCACCAAATATAGCGGCCTCTTGCCGCTCAACTACTACATAACCAACTGAACGGTTACGTAAGGCAAATTGCTATTGAACTGCTACTTAACCAAACTGGACAGTTAGTAACTGTCACGTCTTTATGTTGTACCCTTTAACTTTGGACTTGCTGCCGCCTCTACGAATGACTTGAATAGATTTTTAGCAAAAACATCCTGCTCCCATTCAATTTCAGGATGCCACTGCACGCCCAGAGCCCAGTGGCCGGGCCTCTGCTCCTCCAATGCTTCTATCAGGCCATCCCCTGTCCATGCCGTGGCACGCAAATTTTCTCCGACTTTTTCAATGGCCTGATGATGATGGCTGTTGACCAATGCACTCTCGCCCCCTGCCAGATTGGCCAATTCGCTCTCCGCCAGCAAGCGTAGGCGGTGCGAACGTCGCCCGCGCGGTGCTCCCTGTTCATGTTTGATGGCGGCAGGCAGTTCACTCTCAATATCCTGTATTAAGGTGCCGCCCCGGAAAACGTTCCAGATTTGCAATCCGTAACAGATCGCTAATAGCGGTAGGGCGCGGCGTTCAACTTCCGCCAGCACCAGAGTATCCGTCTCATCCCGCAAAGGATGGACTACGCCGAGTTTGCGATGCGGCTCATGTCCGTAGCGCAGTGGATCGACATCCGAGGCGCTCCCCGGCAGCAACACTCCATCCAGTCTCTCCAGCACGGATTCCACATACGACGCCCGCGATATCAGAGATAAATGGACGGGCACTGCGCCCGCCGCCTCCAACGCTTCGCTATAGAATCGCGCGAGATAGAACCTTTCAGTTTCCAAATCGTGGCGCATAGTGATGCCGATCAAAGGTTTCACGTCTCGTTCGCTACTCCTCATCTCCGTTCCGTCGGGATGTCTGAAAAGTTGTTGTGTGGCAAAAGGCATATCGCCTATCGCCTTGCCCCTTGCCTTCTCGCTATCATAACGCAAAAACCCCTAATATCCGATTCCAACCTTTTTTCGGTAGTGGGTTAGTTTGATTGCTAGACCATTACCCATCCGCGTTGTAACTTCAAACTGACCCACCACTCTTTTTTCCACCCCCTCCGGTAATAATTCATCTGCCCCGGAACTCCTCCCTTGACTTACTCTCCGGCCTCTCCCTATATTCCTCCGTTACAACTATGAACAAAAAAACATCAATGCCGCGCCTGCGCAGCACCACCGTCCTCCTGGTGCGCCGCAGCGGCCAAGTCGCCATGGCGGGCGACGGGCAGGTCAGTCTCGGCGAGACCGTGATGAAGAGCGGCGCGCGTAAGGTGCGTCGTCTCTATAACGAACGCATCCTCGCCGGTTTCGCCGGAGCCAGCGCGGACGCCTTCTCGCTGCTCACGCGTTTTGAGAGCAAGCTCGAACAGTATCAAGGCAATCTCGAGCGCGCCGCCATCGAACTCAGCAAGGACTGGCGCACGGATAAAATTTTGCGCCATCTTGAAGCTCTGCTCATCGTGGCCGACGAAAAGAGTTCGTTTCTCTTGTCCGGTAACGGCGACGTGATCGCGCCCGATGACAAAGACGACGCGCTCGCTATCGGCTCCGGCGGGTCTTACGCGCTGGCCGCCGCCCGCGCTCTGCTCAAACACACAGACATGAACGCGCGACAGATCGCACAGGAAGCGCTCCACATCGCGGGCGAAATCTGCATCTACACGAACCAAAATATTATCGTCGAAGAATTATGAAAAGCAGCGGTCAGACATTAGTGAAAATCGGTGAAAGACTAAAGACTGAATCTACACTAACCTCCGACCTCCGACCTCTAACTTATGGTTATTTATCTTTCAGGTGACGTGGACGAAGAGGCGCGGCTCGATGAAATGACGCCGCGACAAATCGTCGCCCAACTAGACAAGCATGTCGTCGGGCAGCACGCGGCGAAGCGCGCCGTGGCGATCGCTTTGCGCAATCGCGTCCGCCGCCAGAAACTCCCGCCCGAAATGGCCGCCGACGTGATGCCGAAAAATATCATCATGATCGGCACGACGGGCGTCGGAAAAACTGAGATCGCGCGGCGTCTGGCGCGCATGTCCAACTCGCCTTTCCTTAAAGTTGAGGCCTCGAAATTTACCGAGGTCGGTTATGTCGGACGCGACGTGGAGAGCATGATTCGCGATCTCACGGAGATCTCCGTCGAAATGCTCCGCGCCGAGAAAGCTGAAGAGATTGCAGACAAAGCCGAACTCAACGTCGAAGAGCGCATCCTCGATCTGCTCTTGCCGCCGAAGCCCGCTTCCAATTACTACGACTTCGATAATGACGACCGCACCGATGCCCCCTCCCCCGACGCCGAAAAAGCGGCGTCGCCCCTCAGGGATGACCAGTTTCAGCGCACGCGCGAGAAACTCCGGGAACAACTGCGCGCCGGGAAATTAGAGAACCGCATGGTCGAAATGGAGGTGCGCGAAAAGAATTTCCCCACCATTGAAGTGGCCGGGCCGCAGGGCATCGAAGAGATGGGCATCAATATGAAGGACATGCTCGGCAATCTCTTTCAGGGACGCACGAAACGTCGTCGCATGCGCGTGGACGAGGCCATGGAGTACCTGTTGCAGGAAGAAGAGGAACGGCTCATCGACATGGACACGGTGGCGCGCGCCGCCCTCGAACGCGTCGAATCAGCCGGCATCATCTTCCTCGACGAGATCGACAAGATCGCCGGGCGCGAATCGGGAGGCGGCGGTCCCGACGTGTCGCGCGAAGGCGTGCAGCGCGACATCCTCCCCATCGTCGAAGGCACAACCGTCAACACCCGCTACGGCATGGTGCGCACCGATCACATTCTCTTCATCGCCGCCGGCGCGTTTCACGTCTCGAAGCCTTCCGACTTGATTCCCGAATTGCAGGGCCGCTTCCCCATCCGCGTCGAACTCGAATCGCTCACCATTGAGGACTTCAAACGGATTTTGACCGAGCCGAAAAATTCCCTCGTCAAACAGTATCGCGCGTTGCTGGAAACCGAAGGCATCGAGCTGGAATTTACCGACGACGCAATTGATTCAATCGCCCAGTTCGCCGGGCGCGTCAACGAACAGACCCAGAACATCGGAGCCCGCCGCCTCCACACCATCATGGAGAAGGTCCTCGACGAAATCAGTTTCGCCGGACCCGACCTCGAACCGAAACGACAGGTCATCGACGCCGCTTACGTCTCCCGCACGCTTCAGGAGATCGTCAAGGATCAAGACCTCAGTCGCTATATTCTGTGAGCGCATAATTTCGTCACTGTCGCGCGGCGGCAACGGCGTCATATCTCTTTTTTTCAACGCATGAAATCTTTCCGTCTCAGTTCGCTTGAGCGCCTCGGCTCCCCTCTGCTGCTGCTGCCATTCCTATTCGTTCTCACTCTTTCCCATTGCGGCAAACGCCGCCCGCCGCTGCCGCCCGTCGAGAATGTTCCGCAACGCACCGAGTTGCTCTCCGGCGTGCAGCGCGGCAATCAAGTTATTCTCAGTTGGCCTGCGCCGCGCCGCAACGCCCCCCCTGAGAGCGTCCAGGGCATCCGCCGCATCGACATCTACCGCGTCGCCGAACGTCCTGACGATTCTCTGCCGCTCACGGAGGAAGAATTTTCCTCGCGCGCCACCCTCATCGGCTCGGTCCCCTTCTCTTCCATCACGCCCACTGCCGAGAATGTGACTTACGTGGATACGCTCATGTTGAACGAACCCGTGCGCCTCCGCTACGCCCTGCGTTACGCCAATTCCGCCGGTCAACGCGCGGCTTTTTCAAACTTCCTGCTCATCGAACCGGCGACGCGCGTGAGCCAACCGCCCATACTTCTCAGTGTCGCCAACGAAAGCGAGAGTGTGGTTAAAGTTCGCTGGCAGACGCCGCCCGCGAATGTCGATAATTCGACGCCCCTCAATCTGCTCGGTTACAACATCTATCGCACGGCCCGTGGGCAGAACGACCCTGCGCAGACGCCGCTCAACACCGCCCTCCTGACCTCCAACGAGTTCGACGACCAGACTTTTACCTTCGGCGAAGAATATGTCTACCTCGTGCGCGCCGTCTCGCTCGGCACGGGCGGGGCGCAGGTGGAAAGTCTCAACTCGAACGCCCTGAGCGGCGCGCCGCGCGATATTTTCCCGCCCTCCGCGCCGCGCGATATTTCCCACTTCGCTGCGCCGCGTCGTCTCTCGCTTTTTTTTCCCGCCAACCCCGAACGCGATATCGCCGGCTACAACATCTATCGTTCGACTGACCCGAACGCTCCGAAAGAGAATTGGACGAAACTCAACCGCACGCTGCTCGAACGCACGACCTATCAAGACGATGCGGTCGAAGCGGGCGTGAAATACTATTACTACCTGACGGCGGTGGATACGGCGGGCAACACGAGCCAATTCTCTACTGTCGTCTCTGAGGTTGTGCCATGACCCATGTGCGACTGCTGTGCCGTTTTGAACACCCCTCTCTGCGCCAACCGCGCTGGGGCGTGCTCGAAAACACCGCGCTTTATCCGTTGGCCGATGAACAGCTTTATAATTTAATCGACGCGCCTGAATTAGTTGAGAAACCGGTTGAAGCGGGCGAAGCTAAGTTGCTCGCCCCAATCATCCCTTCCAAGGTTGTCTGCGTCGGGCGCAACTATCAGGACCACGCCGCCGAACTCGGCAATCCGATGCCCGCCGAGCCGCTCCTTTTTCTCAAACCGCCCTCCTCCATCATCGGCCCCGAAGCTGCCATCGAACTCCCCTCCGTCTCTTCGCGCGTCGAACACGAGGGAGAACTCGGAGTCGTTATCGGACGCTGGGCACGACATCTCGGCGCGGGCGACAATCCGCTCGACTATGTGCTCGGCTACACCTGCGTCAACGATGTCACCGCACGCGACCTGCAACGCCGGGATGTGCAGTTCACTCGCGCCAAGTCTTTCGACACGTTCTGTCCCATCGGCCCCTACATAGTGTTGGCCGACCTCGACCCATCCGACTTGCAAGTGGAGACGCGCGTCAACGGCGCGGTGCGCCAACAGGGGCGGACCGGCCAGATGGCCTTCCCCGTCCCCTATCTGATTCGCTACATCTCGCACGTCATGACGCTCGCACCGGGCGACGTGATCTCCACTGGCACTCCGGCGGGCGTCGGGCCGCTCGCACCGGGCGACGTATGCGAAGTCGAAATAGAACAAGTCGGCACGCTGCGCAATTTTGTGCGGGCGGGCCATTGAGGACGGCGCGCATGAAACCTGAAAATTCCGTGTTCGCCGCACAAACATCGTCACCCGGCGGCATTGTCACCGTCGAGGCGCGCAAGTTCGACGGTCAAATTCATCGAGAGTGGCAAGCACGCCTCGTCGCGCAGGATGATTCGCTCGTCGTCGTCGAAGGCGTCTTCGCCGAAGAGATTCGACACCCGCTTCTGGGCCGGATCGCTTCGGGCACCCACAGCACCGAATACTACTGGACGAATCGCTGGTATAGCGTCTTTCGCTTCCGCGAACCTTCGGGCGAACTGCGCAACTATTATTGCAACATCAATCAGCCGCCGGAGTTTGACGGAAAAATTTTGAGCTTCGTCGATCTCGATATCGACGTGCTCGTCGCGCCCGATTTCTCCTATCGCATCCTCGACGAAGAGGAATTCATCGCCCACGCCGAGCGTTACGGTTATCCGGCGTTCGTGCGCGAGATGGTGCCGCACGCGCTCGCGGAACTGATCCGTCTCATCGAGCGCAGGAATTATCCATTCGATTGTTTCGGTTAGATAAGAGGCAGGCCCCCGGTAGGTGGTGTACAATTCCACTTGATCAATAGTTGACAGATGCGAAAGATGACAGACCCAGAACCTTATGGCTTCAACACGCACCGGGACTGAAACTCAACCCTCGAAAATGGAACGCCTGCGTGAGCGCGAACGACGCGCCGAAGCCGGCGGCGGCGAAGAGCGCATTGCACGCCAACACGCGGCGGGCAAATTGACGGCGCGCGAACGCATCGCCTTCCTGCTCGACGAAGGCACATTTGAGGAGTTTGACAAATACGTCGTCCATCGTTCGCGCGATTTCGAGTTGGACAAACAACTCTATCCCGGCGACGGCGTCGTCACCGGCCACGGATTGATCGACCGTCGCCGCGTCTTCGTCTTCGCGCAGGATTTCACCATCTTCGGCGGCTCGCTCTCGGAAACGCACGCGGAAAAAATCTGCAAGGTGATGGACCTGGCGATGCGCGTCGGCGCGCCCGTCATCGGCCTCAATGATTCGGGCGGCGCGCGCATACAGGAAGGCGTGTTGAGCCTCGGCGGCTACGCGGACATTTTTTTGCGCAACACACTGGCTTCGGGAGTCGTCCCGCAGATCAGTTGCATTATGGGGCCGTGCGCGGGCGGCGCGGTGTACAGCCCCGCCATCACGGATTTCAACGTGATGGTGAAACACACTTCTTACATGTTCATCACCGGCCCCGAAGTGATTCGCGCCGTGACGCATGAAGAAGTGTCGAAAGAGGAACTCGGCGGAGCCGACACGCACAACCGCATCTCCGGCGTCGCGCATTTCGACGCGGACTCCGACGAGCACGCGCTCCAACTCGTGCGCGAACTTGTCTCCTTCATGCCCTCAAACAACATGGAAGAAGCTCCGCGCGCACGGACTTCCGACTCCGCCGACCGGCGCGACGAACGTCTCAACACCGTCGTGCCCGCCGCTTCGAATCAGCCTTACGACATCCGCGACGTGATTCACCCCGTCGTTGACGAAGGCAACTTTTTTGAAGTGCATGAGTTTTACGCCCCCAACATCGTCGTCGGCTTCGCCCGTCTCGATGGTCGCAGCGTCGGCATCGTCGCCAATCAGCCGGCATTTCTGGCGGGCGTGCTCGACATCGATGCTTCCGTCAAAGCCGCTCGCTTCGTCCGCTTTTGCGACTGCTTCAACCTTCCGCTCATCGTCTTCGAGGACGTGCCCGGCTTTCTCCCCGGCGTCCGACAGGAACACGGGGGCATCATTCGTCACGGCGCAAAACTCCTCTACGCCTTCGCCGAAGCCACCGTCCCAAAGATCACCGTCATCACGCGCAAGGCCTATGGTGGGGCTTATTGTGTGATGGCCTCGAAGCATATCCGCACCGACATTAATTTCGCGTGGCCTTCCGCCGAGATCGCCGTGATGGGCGCAGAGGGCGCAGTCGGCGTGCTCTACCGACGTGAGATCAACGAATCAGCCGATCAGGAGAGCACGAAACGTGCGCGCGTCGCCGAGTTTGAAGAAAAGTTCGCCAACCCTTATGTCGCCGCCGAACGCGGCTTCATCGACGAAATCATCGAGCCCGCCGAGACGCGCCCTAAACTGATCCGCTCTCTCTCACTCCTGGAGAATAAACGCGACACGAATCCTCCCAAAAAGCACGGCAACATTCCGCTCTGAACTTTTCCGTGAGCCTCAACCGCGACCTTGCGAAAACGGAGAGGCCATCGAAGGTTTAACCTTCGATGGCCTCTCCGTTCAACACAGTTGATATAATCTAAGCGGCTTTTTGCTGCGCCGGTTTATCTTTATTAAGCAGTTCGAGAGCTTTTTTCAACTGCATGTCTTCCGGCTGCTGCTTGGGCGAAGTGGCTTCAGGTGAGACCTCGCGCCTGTCATTCGGCTGCGCGGGACGCGCTATCGCGTCGTCGTCGTTACCCGTTAAATCATCCGGGTCGATGGCCGCCGCCAACTCGGGCCGTTTCACTTCCACTGTCGGCGATACGCCCGCGCCGATAAACGACTTACCCTCCGACGAAGCCCACTTCACTGTTGTTAAGAGCAACCCGTCGCCGTTGCGCAACGGGAACAGTTGTTGTTCCGCGCCCGCACCGAAACTCTTCTCACCGACTACCTCTCCACGCTTGCGCTCGATGAAAGCCGCCGCCACCACTTCCGCCGCCCCCGCCGTTCCCCGATCAATCAACACCACCATGGGACCGTCGAAGATGGCGGTTTTAGCATCGGCGGTAAATGTTTTGAGGCTCTTGTTGCCGCGCCCGATAGTTTGGGCCAGCGCGCCGTCCTTGATGAAAAAATTCGCCACCTTCACGCCCTCGGCGAGCGCGCCGCCCGCGACGCCGCGTAAATCCAGCACCAGCTTTTGCGCTCCCTGCTTCTGCAACTCCTGCACACGCTTCTGCACGATAGCCGCTTCGCCTTCCCCTAAACTGTTCACATGTACGATGCCAACACGCCCCGCCCCCACGCGCGTCTCCACTCCGGGCAACTGCAACGGGGCGCGTTTGACCGTCAAGGCCAGCGGACGCGTGCCCGCGCGCAGGATGCGCAGTTTAACCTCGGTGCCCAAAGGCCCGTTCAACAATTGTTTGGCATCGTAGAGCGAGATATCACGGGTCGCTTTGTTGTCGATATACTCGATTATATCACCCGCCTGAATACCCGCCTGTTCCGCTGGGCTACCTTTCACCGGCGCAATCACATACAGGTATGAAGCCACCTGCGAAAGTTCCGCACCAATGCCCACTTGGCTCTTTTCCAGCCCGACGCGGAAATCACGCACCTGATCAATTGTCAGATAGGTCGAGTAAGGATCAAGGCCGTAGGCGAGACCGCGCAAAGCGCCCGCCCGAACCTTATTTAAATCCGGCTCATCGACATAATCCTCGTGAATATGCTGGAGGACGCTTTCAAAAATTCGTAGCTGCGCGCCAGGATCATTCTGCTGCTGGGCACGCGTAAACATCAACCCGCCGACCACTGCGTAGAGGGCGAGCGTGGCAGAGAACACCACTAAGAGGAACTTACCGCGAAATGACATCATTCACCTCAAGAAAACTTTTGCGCCCGATGACTCCAACACCTGCGAGCCTTATTGCCACACAGGCTGGAAGGAATGATACAGTAGCTATCTGATGCGTCGCAAGACAATCGAGCTGGTTAGCGCGAGTCTTGCCTGCTGCGTTATACTTTAACCCTTAGCAAGCACATTAACTTTGTCGAATTCGAACGCTTCGGCCACCAGAGACGAACCGCAGCCGCGCGCCGCAAAAGGCCGCTTGCTCGCCCTCGACTTAGGAACGAAGCGCATCGGCGTCGCCATAAGTGATGAGCTGCAATTGAGCGTGCGCTCGCTTCCTCCCCTTAAACGCGCTGGTTGGAAACAACTGCTCAAGCAAATTTCCGAATTGCGACATACCTTTGACGCTCAAGCAGTGGTTATTGGTTTGCCACTCCGACTAGACGGAACACAGGGAGACGCCGCACTTAAAGCGCACCTCATCGCCCGCAATCTCTCGCTTTCGCTCCATGTTCCGATATATTTGCAGGATGAACGCCTTACATCACAGGCCGCCGAAAAGTTTCTGCGCGATTCGGGCTTTAAAGGCAAAGAATTAACAAACTTGCTTGATGGCGAAGCTGCTGTTCTGATTTTGGAGGATTTCATTTCCCGGATGTCACTAAAAAAGAAAAGTAACAAAGAGTAATGATCAACGCCCCAAGTCACGGTTAATACATCTATACTCACATATTCGTGGGATTGAAACATTGGATGTTTAATAGCATAAACTAATAATCGATTTGGCTGGAAAAGCACATTCATCAATGATATCAGTATTTAAAATACCTTGGTTAAACTAAATTCTCATGAAAATTCGCCGTTTAGCAGCATTTTCCCTTCTCCTACTAGCTTGTGTGGCCGCCAGCTTTACCTACTGGTTTTATCGGGAATTACATACACCCCTCGCTCATTCACACTCCGCGCAATATGTTGATATACCGCGTGGCTCCACACCAGACAATATCATCGCACGGCTCGGTACAATTAACGTTATCGGACGTGCGTGGCCGCTTCGCCTTTATGTTCGTTTCACCGGGGCGGGGTCTCGTTTGAAAGCCGGCGAATACCGCTTCGCTTCTCCTATCTCACCGCTTGGCGTCTTGCGCAAACTGGAAGAAGGACAACAGCGACTCGCACGTTTTACCGTGATCGAAGGCTGGACGCGATGGGATATTGCGGCGGCCATTGCGCGAATCCCGGAACTCAAACTGTCAAATGCGGAAGAAGCCTTATCTCTCATGAATGATACCTCCGGCATCCGCGACCTTGATGCCGATGCTGAAAACCTGGAAGGCTATCTCTATCCGGACACTTATAGTTTCCCGCCGGATACGACCGCACGCGAAATGATCGCAACGATGGTCAAACGCTTTCGCCAAGTCTGGCGGGATGAATTGGAAGCGCCAAAGTCCCTGCCATCCCACAAAACTCCCAGGGAGATCGTCACGGTCGCTTCGCTCGTCGAAACTGAGGCCAAATTGAAGGATGAACGACCACTTGTCGCATCGGTTATCTACAATCGCCTTAAGCTCGGCATGTCTCTCGGTATTGATTCGACTGTCATCTACGCGGCAAAATTGGCCGGAAAATGGAGAAATGACGGGAAGGTTTATCAAAGCGATCTGGATCGCAATTCACCCTACAACACACGTAAAGTTCACGGCCTTCCCCCAGGGCCTATTGCTGCTTCCGGCGCCAGGTCTTTAGCTGCGGCTCTGCGTCCCGCCGAAACCGACTTCTTGTATTACGTCAGAGAACCTTCCCGTAACGACGGCATGCACAATTTTTACAAAAATGAAGCGGATTTCCAGAAAGGAGTTCAAGCTCTGCGTATCTGGGAACGGGAGCGTGATGCTCTGGGAAACAATTAAAAGTGTGTCAGAACAGTATTTGCAGTTAATTTGCCTACTAAACGATGGCTTTGTCTTGAAAAGACTTGAACGTTGTTTTATCCTCCCAGTGTCTCTTTAATAGATTGAATCGGAAAATTTTGCATCCTAAAGACTCGTCCGGGTGAAATCCAGAGGTAATCATGAAGAAAGTCTTACCAGTTATCATGCTTTTATTATTGGCGGCCTGCAACACTTTCGCCCAGGAGAAAGGCGTGGACCGACAGAATGAGAGCATCCGCGATGGTGGCTCGAACCGACTTCCCGGCAATAATGGTTCTAACCAGACCACGGGCACCGGGCGCGGCATTGATTTCGGAAAAGGACGAACTTCGACGCCCCCGCCCGTCCCGAATCCTTACCGCTTCACGGTGCGTCGCGATATTGTTCTTCGTGTGGTTGAAGAATTGATGTCCGAGCGTAAATTAATCGTCGATACAACTGTCTCCAAACCGGATGATGGCGTCTTGATTAGCCAGCCTTACAGGTTCGTCAAAGGCGCGGTGGTGGCTGGAACCGAGTTGAACCGTTACGCTGAATTGACACAGGAAAATTCCCGCGGATGGACGCAAGGCCGTTATACCTTCATCGTCGAAGTGCAACCGCTTGACGGCACCACGACGAATGTTTCCGTCAACGCGCGGATTGAAGGCCGCAGCGACGGAGCGGCCGGCGCGGAATGGGTCACTCTGCGCAGTTCTGGTCTGGCCGAACAGGAATTCGTTATCGCGCTGGTGGAAAAGCTTACCGGCGCACCGCCCCCTGGACGCGAGCAGTAAGTCAGATACGATTCTTTTTCAATTTTCCACACTTCAAAAGTTTCAATCAAGTTAGTTCTCGGCTTATCAGGTAATTGCTCATAATCAACATTTTGCAACGGATGCGTAACAATCAAAGCATCAATGAGCCGTCTCGCGAGCATCAATTGTTTGACGCCCGCGATAACGTTCAATCGAGATGGGTAAAACTCGGCGCTCTCGCCTGCGCCCTCGCAGTCGCCGCCGTGCTGCTCATCAGCTATCGTCTCTTGCGCGTTCGGCAGTTGGAGCGTGCCCGTGCAATTCAGGAGACAGAGCAGGTTGCAAAAACCGTCCCCGTAATCGAGGCGCAGATTTTTGAAGACGAGGCGAGACTCCAGGGTTCGCAGGCTCTCGTCAGCGGCACGATCCGCAATATCTCCGAGAAAAAACTGGAAGCCTTAAGCCTCGAAATGGAATTAAAGCGTCGGACAGTACAGGCGACCGAACGGCGAAAGATCAAAGTTAACCCTACAGATCTCTTGCCGGGAGAAGTAGGCCGGTACTCTCTAAGTCTCCCCTCATCTGAATGGAGCGGAGCGCGCGTGTTGAGTGTCATTAGTGGGCAACGCCAGGAGACAATCGGATTTAAGTCTGCGGTCGGCGAGCGACGCCCGCTCGAACGTCCTTCGCAGATCAATCAGAAAGTGATCGTCACCCCGCGGCCCAGGCCCAAAGGCGAGGAGTTTATCAATACCCCTGATAATCCGACACGAATACCATGAAACTTCTTGCTTGATGTAAAACTTGATAAGTCGGCGCGTCGACCAAATTCAAGTAACACATTAACAGTCCTCGACTTCTACGCTTCTCCACAGAGATCGCCGAAAGTTGTTCAGCTTGAGAGCGGACAACCGTCGGATGCTTTTCTGGCGTCACATTGCAGTTGTCTCGGAGAGTTTTCACGACACTTTATTCAGCGCCTTTAAAGCCGATTTCAATTCTCTTTTTCGATTCTAACTGATGCTTATACGAATCCTTGTCTTTGCCATCTGCTGCGGCTCCCTCGACGTTATGGCCCAATCCGCGCCCAAAATTCCCACTATTACTCAAACGGGTCCACCCGCCAGTGGAAGGCCCGACGACGAACCCCAAAATTCGTCCCATCAAGAGCATCTCAAAAAAATGGAGATCAAACGCGAGGAGAACAATTATAGAGAGCATGTCGCCCGTGCCAAAGAGAACGCTCAACTCGGTGTAGAATTACGTGAGGCGTTCGCCCTACAGAAAACTCTCCATGAATCCGAAATCAAGAAACTCTCGCGCATGGAGAAACTCGCTCGTCAAATCCGCAATAGAGCGGGCGGCGAGGATGATAAAGATGAAGCGAAAGACCCGCCGCCACTACTTGAGACGGCGATTGGCCGTCTCGCCGAAATCTCCGAAGAGTTGCAAAAGAAAGTTGAAACCACCCCCAGGCAAATCGTGTCGGCAGCCGTCATCAAACGCGCCAACGAAGTTATCGAATTGATCAAGTATATCCGTCTCCATTACCGCTCATGACTTTGCAACCCACTGTAGCCGCCAACCGGCGCTGTTTTTTATGGCGTCCTCCATTTGTCATCTTCGTCGTGTCTGTCGCCATTTTTTGTCTTTGCCTCTCTAACCTAGCGCAGAATTCGCAAGATGATGAAATCGTGCGAGTGGAGACGGACCTCGTCCTCCTCAATGTGACGGCCACCAGCGCGCAAGGCGCATATGTTCATGGTTTGGAACGCGCGAATTTTAAAGTTTACGAGGATGGACAGGAGCAACCGATAACCAACTTTAGCCGCGAAGAGACTCCGTTTGCGGTGGCTTTATTGCTCGATGTTTCGGGCAGCATGGAAGGCCGCGTCTCGCTGGCGCGCTCGGCGGCGATTCGCTTCCTCGACGGTTTACGCACTGATGACATGGCTGCCATCTACAGTTTTCATACCAAAGTAGAACTCGTCCAGGATTTTTCACCGAGCCGCGACCTTTCGCCCATGGCGTTTGACCTGAGAGCCAAAGGGCAGACGCTACTTCATGATGCGATTGTTCGCGCGGCCAACGATCTGGGAAATCGTCCCGAAAAAAGGCGTGCTCTGGTGGTGCTCTCCGACGGGGCCGATACGCGTAGCGCAGCCTCTTCCGACAAAGCGCTCGCTGCCGCACTCGCCGCCAACGCCACTATTTACACGGTCGATATGTCAGACCGCCCTAACGGCAGCCACAGTTTCACTGGAACATCGGGAGTCTTGCGCGACTACGCCCAGAAAAGTGGCGGACGCTTTGTGCCCGCACCGGGCGGAAAGGCTCTGCGCGACGCATTCGGCGAAATTGTCGAGGAATTGAGCAATCAGTACACCATCGGTTATCGCCCCGCTAACCGCGCGCAAGATGGTCGTTGGCGAAGTCTTGAAGTCAAGGTTGATCGCACGGAAGTGACCGCGCGCACTCGGCGCGGCTACCGTCTGTCGAAGAAAGTAAAATAAGAACTATTTTCGGTGAAGACTTTAGGCGCAAATCACTTCTTTAAGTCGAATCAGACAAATGCACAATCTATATTAAGTCCTATCATATACACAGAAACGCGATTATCTTTAAGAACGTGGATTAAGAATTACCGTTGAGAAATTAAGTGCCGCGAATACAAGTGACGATGAAACGCGTACGACATAGCATCAGTTTTATCAGGCGCAAACCCGCAGAAGCATGCTTGCTCTTGCGGATTGCGAGTTGGGTCGCCCTGCTCTCTTGCCTTATCAAAGTTTTGCCACTCCCGCGCGTCCTCTCTTTTGTCGCTCTTCCGGCGCGCGACCCGTCACCCCACGAGTTTCCAATCACGCAAGAGAGATTAGTTCAGTTGGTCGATGCGCTTCTGGGAATAGATTTTTTATGCTTCACCCCCACCTGCTGGAAGCGCGCGCCCGTTTTGCATCGTTATTTGGCGCTTTATGGAATCGAGACGCGGATCGTCTTCGGTGTGCGCAGGGAGAAAGGGGCATCGCCGTTGTTACTGGCCGGTCACGCCTGGCTCGAAGCCGAAGGCCGACCGCTTTTCGAGACTTCCCCGCCTCAGTACACTACCACCTATTCATTTCCAGCTTGAGTGATTAATTCTACTTTGTCAGATTAAGAATTGCTTGCATCTTAAGATGTCATCTCGGCGAACCTTGTGCCGTTGATGGATGGTTTGCATCAGTATTTCAGGCTCATCCAGCTTGTTTTTCAAGATATTTCCCAGCATCAATTTGACATCTCCACACGACATTAACGGCAAGTTCCCGGCATTTTCGACTTGCGTTTCTAAGATGAAATGCAACGCCATCATCGTCAACGCGATGTGGTGTTGCCACGCCCTCCACCCGCGCACTTGATATTGATGCAATCCGATTTGCTCTTTGATTTCTTGAAACCCGCGCTCGATCCAATATCTTTGCATCTGTCTGAATAACGCTCTTTCAACACTTAGCTCGCCTTGCGGCTGATGGCAGAGACTATATTTCACTTCTGTGTGGTCGGCTTTACGACTGATCAACAACTCCGCTGCTTCTATTTCGGCGGTCCCTTTTTTCCATATCCAGACCTTTTTCAAGACCGCTTCTCTGACCAATCTGCCTTTTGTTCCCTCTCGGTATTCGATTGTTTTCCATTCTTTGGCTGGAATTATTGCAATCAGATTCTTCAAACTGATTTTCTCTTGATTGCTCACCAAACGACTTTTCCGCCGTCCTCTGCCGCTGCTTTCCGGCACATAGAGTTGCGGTTTTTCCAGACACACCTGCAACTCTTCTCCGACATCCATCACAAAGGCTGTCCTTAGCTCTCGCAACGACCGGCGCAACTCCGGCGAATTCCCGTACACACTGTCTCCGCCGACCCAATCGTATTCAATCACCCCTTTCAACTCTGTGATTAGTTCCAATCCCAACTCTGGTTTGGTGCGATATTTCCGCTCTGCTTTGGGAATCCCCGCCTTCGCACACCGTTTCTGATCGCTCGTCCATTCACACGGCAAATACAACTTTGCTCCCACCAAACCAATTTTATCGCCCCGACTCAAACCCGCATATACTCCATTTTGCGAATTGCACACTTTGCCGACGTTCCCAATGTATTGGCGAGCTACTCCAACACTCTTTTTTCCGGCTTTCTCGTTTCCGCTCTCGTCTAAAATTAACCCTTTTTCCCCAACCACAGACTCCAAACTCAGATTCGTATTTTCCGCCACATCCCGCATCACAGCTTCCGCGTCCCACTCCGAATCGGAAATAAAATGCTGTAGTTGCTGATAATTACTGTCAGGAATCCGCTCCACCATGCGCTCTACATTGCTCTTGCATTCATGAAACAAGCCTTGTAAATATTCAAAAGCATGAACGGTTCGATCTTTTCTTCGACAAGCAAAACGTCGCCGATACTTGATGGCATAATTCTCAAGTTTTTTTCATCAACAGGTGTTTTCATAGTCCCTATTTATCCTATTTTTTGCTCTTTTTATCAATCCGCTTTAATCTGACAAAGTAGAATTAAAACGACACAAAGAAGCTGCGCTGTCAATCGAGTGGCCGGCAAAGCTGTTTACGATGGCGACGCCGGACGAAGCCAGGAAGCGCACGCCCAGTTAATATTTCTGCTTTATGCGTTATTTCTGCTGGATTAACTCTCCAACTCTGCCGCAAGTAATTCTTCTGCATTCGCACGCCTGATGGTTCGCTCCAGCCGGTGTCGCCGATTATGTACCCGCCAGACAGTAAAGCCCTGAATTGTTCCTGGGAACAATTCAGGGCTTTACTCATCAGGGTTTTTCAGTTCAAGTCTGAAAGCAAAACTACTGTCTCTCAGATTAACTTGCGGACTCTGAGGTCATCTGGCGGTCTTTTTCCCGACGCGAGTTTTGGTCGGGGTGACAGCATCGGAACCGAGCGCCTCGACGTTGACGAAGAAGCGGTAAATACCGTTCTGTTGCACGCCCAACAGAAACTGTACCGTCACGCTCTGGCCGCCCGGTAGAGGCTGCGGCAAATCGACCGTGACAGTTGAATTATGACCACCGCCCAAACTTTGCGTCGGCGGTTCTTCCAGCACCGTTCCTCTCACGGTAATTGCGGAATCATCCCCGGGCGTAAAAGGATTTGACGGTGTCACGAGCGTATCAAAGGAAGTGAGCACGCGCAAATCCGCTTGCCCGTTATTGAGCGCGTAACCCGGACTATTCAATGTCGTTATATCAACCAGACGGAAGCGCAGGCGCGTCACACTCTGTGCGCCCGTGTTGGTAAATTTACGACGAATGGAGAGCGTCCCGAACTGTGCAGTGGCCGGATTGCTGGTCGAGGCATCACGCACGCGGTTCTGGCAGCCCGCAGAAGGCTCACCGATACCGGAACAGTTGTCGATGAGCGAAGCCTTGATCAGGCCGTTTCTCTGAACCGGACTCGAAGTATTTTCAGGCCCCGGAGCGCCGAGCAGAGCCACTTCGCTGCCGACCGCGCCGGTGTTTGAGACCAACACGAAATCCAATACATTATTGTTGGTATCCTGCGGTAATCCGCTCGTCATCCGGCGCACAAAACTGAACTGCTCGCTTCCTGACGGTGAGACGCCGCCCGCCGGCAACAATCCTGTTCCTTCCCGGAAATTAACTGCGGTGGAGGAACTGAAGCCAACCATGTCAATGACGTTGCCGTTGGTATCGGCGAGTCTGGCGCCTCCATCATCCGGGAACGCAGCGCCCGCGTAAGGTTCATCCGGGGTGGCGGTCGCGCCGACTCCGGCAGGGTACCCGGACGCGCTGTAATCGCTCGGAGCGACCAGATAATGCCCGCGCGGCGCGATAACGCCGCCCCCCCCGATGACGATGCCGCCGCCGCCCGTGCCTGCCGGCGCGCTAATCGTCCAGCCCTGCACGTTCACTGCCACGTCCGTGTTGTTATAGAGTTCGATGAATTCGTCGCCCGTCCCATTGGGGCCATTGAAGCGAAATTCGCTGATGAGCACCGGCGCAGGCGCGACCGGCGCGGCGTTGAGCGTGAAAAATGCGACCGGAGTGTCATGATCGGAAACGCGTTCGGGGCGCGTTGAATCTGACCGGAAGGCGTTGGGAAAATCTGCATCAACCCGCCCCACAGCATAGCGCGTGAGGCGCGCGTTCGCATTGATGTTAACCAATATGTGGTCAAGCGCCTGCGCGTTGCCGTTGAAAACAAAGCTGTAACGCCGCTCCGCCGGCAGCGTATCAGTCAGATTGATCAGGTCTGGATTAACGAGGTCGGGACTAGCCAGGACAACTTGATCCGCCGGTGCGGGCGTGCCTTTGATCGTGCCGATCACATCGACGTAGCCATCGCTGAACTGAAACGCATTGTAATCACCAACCGAAATAAGATTGACGTTCGGGTCGGCGGTTTGGAAATTCTGGATCAGATTGGCGAGATATTCAGCTCCCGCCTTGCGCTTGGCGCGCACGCGCGGTCCATCCGGAAATTGCGGATCGCAATTGGCCGAGGGCGTTTCCGCGTTGATGCAGATGAGCGAGCGCAGGTGGTTGACGATAACTTTGACCGGCAACGGCGACAAACCCGTCCGGTTAATGGTCGCATCGAGGACGAGCGGCGGGCGGTCGTTGGTCAGGTCCTGCTGTCCCGTATTGGGATTGGTGAAAGTCTCGTTCGCGCCGAACTGTGTGACGGCGACGACGTTGACGCGCGTTGTTTTGACCAGGAAGCCGACATCGATATCACTGTCTCCGCTCTGGCCGTCGGCTTCTTGCAGGTAAGCGACATAGTTCGGATTCGGGTCGCCCGCCGCCACCGCATCGTTGTTAATCTGAGTCGCCAGTGCTTGCAAGCCCGAAAGTTCCATGATCTCTTCGTGGCCGATGATATCCGGATAGCGCATCACGTTGCGAATGGCGAGCGAAGCTTTCAGGCGTTGTGTGGCGCTGTTGGCAAAATTTTCGATATTGAAATTGCCGATGGTGAACTCATCCGCCGTCGGCGTCGGGACGGGAATGGCAGTCATGTTCGGGCTGGGCGAGAGTGGACTTTCGGGGATGAGCCGGTAGGCGCTGAACGTAAAATCGAGCGAGCCGGCGACATTGGTCAAGGAGACGTTGGAGGTCACAACGGTGGCGCTCGAGCCTATGCGCCCGTTGCTGTCTACGACCAACTTCTCCGGGTTTTCATCGAAAGTCGGCACGCCCTCCGGGGTGCCCGCCGGACGCGTGCTGGAGCGTTCGATGCCCGGCTCGCGGAACGGGCGCGGCTGTCCCGTCAAGACTGTAAAGAAATCGCCGAAATTATCGTTGGGCGATACGGTTGTGAGTGAAGACGCGAAAAGGCGCATCCCCTCGAATTTTTCGAGTTGATCGAAAGTTCCGGCGGGGTTCAGTATTTCAGGCGTGAGGGCAATGGCAGAAGGGAGCGGATTGCCCGCGCTATTGACGAAAATGTTGGATGAGTTGGCGGCGATTTCCGTCAGCCGGAAAAACTCTCTCACCGTGCCCGATACCGTCACGGAATTCCCGACGCTCACTGAAGGCGCGCTCGTGGTTAAGACATAGATGCCTTCGGAGGTGTTCGCGTCTGCATCAACTTCGCTATCGGGGGCTTGCAGAAAGAAGCCGTCGCTTTTAAGCAGCGTCACGATGCCCGAAGTGCTGGCGGCTGTATCGACGAAAGGCGAAGCCGTGCCGCTTCCCTGAATTGTGTGGATGGGAATAGCCGTCACTTCATCGTTTGTGATCGTGCCCCGACCCTGCGCATCTGAGACGGTGACGCCGGCAGAGACATTGGTAACGTTGACGAAGAAATCTTCATTCGGCTCCGAGAGGGTATCGCCGTTGACCGTGACGGTGAACGTGTAGCTCGAAGCCCCCGCCGCAATCGATTGCCCGGTCAAACTTCGCGCGACGTAATCGCTACCGGCGACGGTGGCCGACCCGTCCTGTGTCGCGATGTCGAAAGTGACTCCGCCGGTTGGGGCCGGAGCCGAGAGATTGACGATGAAATCGAAATTGGTCGTGCCGGTGTTTCCCTCAGCCTTCGTAACATCGCTGACAGTCAAGACAGGTGTGACGGGGTCGCCGCCGCCGCCGCAAGGATTGACCGTCGAAGCGGTGTTGCGCGGATTTGGCGCGCCCGGTGAAACAGGGGTCGTCGCGTTCGCAAAATCCGCGCTGTTATCATCCGTGTCAACGCACCCGCCGCCGTCTCGCAGGGCAGCCGTGGTATTGCTCAAGGCCGGAGCCGCGCCCGTGCCTTCAAAAAAGTTGGCCGTGCCGTAACCGACCAAATCGACGATAGTGGCAAGAGCCGCCGCCGAACAGGGACTTGAACCGCCATTACATCCGAGCGGCGTCAGGGTATTGACCAGCGCAACTTTGCCGTTCGTGCCGCTCAAGGCGATGGGCGTTGCATCCACCACATCAGGCGTCGGGAGAGGCGAGCCGACGGCGGCCTGACTTGCTTCCTGAATTAGAAAGTATTGACCGGGGGCAATGCTGACGTTGGGCAGTTCGGTGATGAGCGTGTCGCTTGCGCCAAAGTTGCCAGTGCCGGTCGCACTGGTGTATTGCACCGACCACCCGTTGATCGAGACGGCTGTGGTTCCCCGGTTGAATAATTCGATAAAGTCGTGCGTCAAAGGTGCGCCCGAATTGCCGCCGCCGCCATAAACCTGACTGATCACGATGTTGGGGGAGGCTGCTTCGGCAGTCGGCACCAATAGGTCGAAATTTTTAGCGGCCAGCGCGGACATCAACAACAGTCCAGAGATGACGATTAGACCCTTTCGGCGAAGGGAGACAGACCTCGGTCCGCCTCTGTGTTTTGAAATCACGGTAAATACCTTTCTTTGAGATGTAATTCAGCGTCTCGTTAGTTGACACTGGATGTTGATGTCGGGGGACTTTGGAATGCTGTCAAGCAGCGTGGCCTGCCTCTTTTTCCTGCTCGGCTCAAGCCCTCAGCGCGCATGAAGCGGCAAACCACCTATCACAATCGTCGTTTGACGGCAATTATCAGGCCGCGCTAAGGGAAATGAAATTTGTTGCAGCGATTCAGGAAAGCAGTTTGTGCGCTTGCAACGAACCGAGTAGTTTCTCAACGGAGGCGGCGGCATGTTCGGCGGTCACGCTATAAGTGTTCGTCATCTCGCGAACGATCTCTTCTCGGCTGTGCCCTTTTTCCAGATGACGCCAAATGAACATCGCCGTCTCATTGAGCGTGTAATAACGCTTGGCGTTCAAATCGACGAGCACGCCCTCGGTGTCGTCGAATTCGGTGAAGACGATGTGTTCTTGGGGACGGGAAATACTTTCGGTCATCAAACTGATTCCTGCTTTAGATAGACTGCCGGCTGTAGGGCCACTGGCGCGGTCAGAGAGAGCACGGGCAACGAGCGCGATTTTGCTTCCGTCGGTTTGTGCCACGGAATTTTGCCGAAGCTCTGCAAACAAAAGAGACATGGCGAAGCCGTGTATAGATCAGGCTCAGCGCCACTCTGCGCCATCTCTTCGAGCGCGAGCCTGCGCCGTTCCACTTGCCGCGCAGCCAATTGGCGTAAGCGCGCGTAGCCGTCGGCAAAGTCTTCCCGGGTTAAATCCGCAACCACGTCCGTCTCTGCGGACGCGCCGCGATAGCCGGAGAGGTTGCAGCAGAGCGTGAGCCGACCGCGATAATCGACATTACAATTTGTGCCTTGCAACGCGTTGCACGGGGGCGCGGGGTCTAAGTTGTAGTAACCGGTGGCGACGCCGATCTTCATCTTGAAAATGTTCGAGAGCACGGCAATTTCTTGCTCGACGTGCGCCCGCTCTGCGAGGTCGAGGCCGGATTCATCCTCCGCGCCGGAAGAAGTCGGGAGTAGATGAGAAAAGTGGATCGCCTGGGCGCCGAGCCGGGCCGAGAGCAAGGCAAATTGTTCCAGCAGTGGGATGGTATCGCGGCGAATTCCGGCTTTGATCAGGAAGGGGATGCCTTTCATGTAGCAACGCGTGATGGCGCGCATAACCCGCACAAAGGAACCGTCGCCGCGCCAAAAGTCGTGCGTCTCGCGCGTCGGACCATCCAAACTGAAGGCAACCATGTGTAACGCCTCGCGGTTCTCCATCAACGCCGGATAGACGCGATCAAAGTGCCAGCCGTTGGTCACGAAGCCGAATTTCCAACCCTCTTTTCGCACCGCTTCTATGATTTCTTTAAAGCGCGGGTGGATCGTCACCTCCCCGCCGGTGAACGAAATTGCGTTGAATCCGTTGGCATCTTGCTTCGCACTGCGAATGATGCGGCGCAATAAATCGACGGAGAAGAAATTGGCGGGCGTATGATACAGAGCCTCGTCGTCTCGTGCGCAATAACTGCAATGAAGATTGCAGATATTCGTCAACTCAAGGCTGATGTGCCTGAATTCGACTTGTTCCGTGTTTGCAGCTTGGGCGATTGGCATAAATTAGTTTTGCAGACACGAAGCCAATAGCTTCGGCGCACTTGTCGCATCTTCGATCAAATCACGACCGGCAGAGAGTTTATAAGAGACGCTTTGTTTTGCCAGCAAAGCGAGTACGCGCAAATGTTCGCGCCCGGTGCTGGCATCATAGCTGGCCCACGGGCACTGGCGGATCAGTCGCGCCATCGCTTCGCCAGTGGAAATTTTTGCGACGCTGCTTTGGGTCTCGCCCGTCAGGGTCGGAAACAGCAGAACACGCGGCTGACAACTCTCGACAAAACTGCCCGGAAACGTGATGCTCGGCTCCAGCCTTCGCTTACTCGAATCGGAGTTGACGGGCGAGCCAAGAGCCTCCTCGATCCCGTCCAGATGACAACCGGCCAGGGACGAAGCTGAGACGGAAAAGATACGACGCAAGGCCCAGGCTTCGATTGCGCCGGAGTTTTCGCCGAGCACCAGCATGTCATCGGATAGGTAGCGCCAGCCCGCTTTTGCCAGCCGGATGGTCAGGCTCGACTTCCCGCTATTGGAATTTCCGACTACGACCAGACTCACGCCGGATTCCGGTTCGAGCGCGCCCGCCGCGTGCAACACATAGAGACCGCACCGGCGCAGCGCGGCTTGCACTGCATAAGAGAGCGTGTTGATGATAGCAACGGGATGACGCGCGTGCGCGGTCGTACCGAGCCAGACACATATCAATCTCGTCGCTGCTGGATAGACGGCCACCCGCGATTCGTCGATGTCAAGAAAATGCTCTTCCCCATTTGCGAAGCACAGCCCGCGCGGGACAGGGAAAGACGAGCAATCAGGAGGCAGTAGCGGCGGCGCAACGCCGTGGAAAATCTTGACTGTGCAATGAACAAAGCAAGCCGCGCGGGCAGGCTGGGAACTGAAGTACATGCCCCCGATAAACTCTTCGCACACCCGCGCGGCTACTTCATCATCAAAGTGGAAAGCGAGGAGACGCTCCCCAATCATGTAATATTTCGTGATTGAGGATGTGCTTTGCGCAGCAAGAACTGACATCGCCCCACGGCCACTTTCTCTCACCTGGAAGACGAAATTAAGTAGTCAAGGTGGAAATCGTATCGACGGTCGGACCCTGAAAGAAAGCAGTCGCCTCCAAGACATCAACAGGCACCGAGACTGTCGGTTCAACAAATGGTTTCTTCTCCAGAACAGGTTGTGACAGCGCACTTTCGTTGCACTCAATCTGCTCCAACTGCTCATTGATGGAATTATTGTTTTTCGTGTTCAAGGCTCGATGTCTCCTCACATTTTTGTGGTTTGTTGATGATTGGCTGGCGGTACTAAAACAAGACGCAGCGGCCTCACCTCATAGTTAGTTAGGTTGGTGCGCTGGTAAAGACGAATGTTAGGCGATAGAGTCCGCACCACTTGCTCCATCGTGTAATTATTAAAGTCCACATCCACAAGTTCAGTAGATTCATATTTCATCTCGAACGGAATGTCAACTTTACTTGCAATTTCATAGAGTACAGCAGTCAAAGGCTGCTTGCGCGCCTGCACGCTGATCTGATTTTTTTCCACCACCACCAGCAGCGGCTGTTTCTCCGGCTGCTTGCTGGCAGACGTATCCAGCCCGTCTTCAGTATTTCCTTCTATGAGGAGCGCCTCGGAATCGCCCTTCACCACCGCCGATTCGGCGGGCGGCTCTTCGTTCATGCCTTGTAAGAAAATACCGATTGGCTTGGGCTGTCCGCTGGCATCGCCGGTCAATTCGTAGTCGATATATACCTGCGGAGCCAGCAAACGCAAAGCCCCCTCCAGTGGCATGTCCTCAAATTCCAGGGACACGCGCTGCTTTTGCATGAGCGGCGTCAGGACCACAGGAAATTTAAGCTTCCGACTCATCTCGGCGGCAATCTCCGAAAGATTGGCTTTCTTGGCCGTCAAACTCATGATGATCGGTGTTTTCTTTGTTACCTTAAGACGCCAGAGCGGCTGATTTGCTTTGGCCTTCGCCGCCAGGTCACCCTTTTGCGGCGCTGTCTCCGCAGATTTTTCAGTGGCGGGAGCGGCAGCGTTCGCGGGCGCCTTCTTCATAACCGGGGTAGATGGCTTCGCCGGGGCCGCAGATTTGGGTTTTGGCTGTTGGGCAATAACCGCCGGTGACACCAGAAGCATCGACGAGATTAGCTTGAGACTGAGACGAGTCGAAATCATATTGAGCATCTTAACTTACCTCTTCACTTGTAATCCATTAATTTATTTTTACGGAGTAAGCGCAAGTTGGCTCACACGTTCATGTTCGATGTCGTTGGGTGAAATTGGTTGCTGTTGCCGTCTCAGCCCACAGACGAAATATTCAATTCGCTACCGCTAAATTTCATCAGGCGGTTGCTTCAGCATACTTAGCACAACGCTCGCCCTATGTAAATTAAGCTAGCTTTGTGATCCGCTGGCCCTATCAGCCATTAGCTCAATTAAATAAGCTATCAGGGGCGAATGGAAGTTATCACATTTGGCTACTGGCATCAATCCGTTATCCCATCTTCTAATTCAATGCTGGAAATGGCTTGGGGCTCCCATCCAGAGCATGCGGAGGGGGCGCAGGAAATAATAAACAAAAGAGAGGGGAGCGGGCAGCGATAAAAGGGTGAGGTCTGCTTCGGTTGGGCTCACGACGTACCGGCAGTAATTTAACTTATCTCGCAGGCGACGGCGCACCTTAAGTTGGAAAAGAAAATAGCCCGACATCCCGTTCGCGTAGCTCGTCTCCTCAAAGAGTTGTGAATAAATTTGCCCGGCCAGCGAAGCGATTTCCGGGTCAGAGCGCAATGTCTCCCGCACTTGCTCCGGGAGGGGTGCGTCGAGCAGTTCATGCGTCACATAGAGACTGAGGAGAAGCATGCGCTCCGTTCCGGTGCGTCGTGCCTGTTCGAGCAATTTCCGCCAGTTCAAATCGCGTTCGACTACGAGCAGCTGCGCGATGTCCGCGATCCAACTGAGTTTCTCCCACAAGTGCTTGACGCCGTGGACGCAGAGCGAAAGCAACAGGTCCTCAGGCGCGAGCGTCCTGATGGTCATCCCCGCGAAAGAAGCATGTCCGCTTCTCCGCCATAGACTTTCGTTATCGAACGGGGCGGAGAAAAGCCGCGCGGCCACTTGCCAGTGAAGTTCCACTACCATGCGATTCTCATCGCGCGTGAAAGGCAGATTACATTGCGTGCGCAACATCATCGCCTGCTGCACTTCGTTCAACGGCGGGAGAGGCGCAAAACCCTCGTCGATGAGCAAATCTTTCGCGCGCAGCACGTCGCGCCGCCGCACCAAGATGTCCAGATCGCGAAAAGGTCTGAGCGAGATATTTCCGTAGGCGTGCGCCGCCAGCGCCGGGCCTTTGTAGGGGATCGCATCGATATTGTGCGCCGCAAAAAGCGTGAGCAGACGACGCAACTCGCCGCTCAGGTAAGCGTTCCAAGCAGAAATTTGGCGAAACTGTTGACGCAGTTTCGCATCAACGATGGGAGGAACTTTGTCCGGCGCACGGGCATTCAGATGATGATAGAGAAGCGGGATCAAATTATGCTTCCCGGCAAAGCGTTGAAGAAAATCCCAATCGAGCGCGCCGCACAGCAGTTGTTCAAACCGCGCCAGTTTGTCGTCGTTCATGTGCGTGGGCGCACAGCACAGGAGCAACTCCACTTCGGGTCGCACGCCGGCACTCACTGCTCTGGCTCTGGGGACGGAAACTGTTTGCATTGGTTATGAAACGGAAATTGGCGCGGGCGAATTGTCTGCGTGGGCGGTCTTCTTCGAACTGCTGAAAGCAGACTGCTTATTCGAGTTTGACGGCATAACCGAGACCGTCGCCCACAGGCAAAACTGCGGCGCGCAAGTTTTGATGATGCACGAAAAATTGATTGAACCGACGCAAACTCTCAGTCGAGACGTTTTGTTCGGGCGCACGCACTTCGCCCGCCACCTGCCCGCCCCACAACAGATTATCGGCGACGACCACGCCGCCCGCGCGCAATAAGGGCAAGGACAATGCCAGATAGTCCTGATACTCTTCCTTCACAGCGTCGAGATAAATCAAATCAAAAGTATCGGAGAGTCGGGGGATCACCTCAAGGGCAGATCCGCGCTCGACGCGCACGCGCTTCGCCATTCCAGCGCGCGTCAAATATTCGCTGGCCACCCGGATCATTTCCTCGTTCGGCTCAATCGTCACCACCAACCCGTCCTCCGGCATCCCCCGCAGCAAGTGGATGACGGAGTAGCCGATAGCCATGCCGATTTCCAACACTCTGCGCGCGTTCGCAACCCGCGCCGTGATCTCCAAAAACAGCGCCACTTCACGGTCGGCAATCGGGACTTCGTGCGCCGCAGCGTATGCCTCCATCTCAAGCAGGAGGTCGTCGCCAGCCGGATGCAGTTGGTCCAAATACAACGCCTGCTCCCGCTGAATGATCGCGTCGATCCGTGCTTTCATAACTTGTCGGAACTGTCGGTTTAGTAGTCTGAAGAACGTACTCAAGTCTAACTGCATTGTTCGTTCCCACGCAACCAGACAAAGACCAGCAAGAGGAATTGGAATCGGATTTATCCGGCATCTGCCGGGTCGTCGCCGGCGAGGGTAACGTAGCGGCGCGCGAGGCCGAGTTCGCGGAGTTTGTGCTGGAGCGACTGGCGGTGCATGCCCAGGACGGCGGCGGCGCGGGTCACGTTGCCGCCGCTCTCTTCGAGGCAACGCGTGATGTAGCGTCGCTCAAACTCGCGACGGTCAATGCGAAAATCCGCTGTAAACGGGACCGACAGATTATCGCCGTTCTCGTTGGATGCCGGATGCGAGTCGGCGGCGTTGCCGTCGACTCGCGTGTTGATTTCCTGCGGTAGATCATGCACGGTCAATTCGTTGCCTTCGGCGAGCACCATCGCGCGTTCGATGGTGTTGCGCAGTTCGCGCACATTGCCCGCCCAATCATAATCCACCAAACGGCGCATGGCGGCGGGCGCTATCGCCCGCGCGGGCAAGTTGTATCGCGCGGCGGCGAGCCGCACGAAAAACTCCGCGAGCGCGGGAATGTCTTCCCGCCGTTCACGCAAAGGGGTGATCTCGATTGTCACCACCCGCAGGCGATAAAAGAGATCGGCGCGAAAATTTCCTTTTTCTATTTCCTGTTCAAGCGGGCGATGCGTGGCGCTGACGATGCGCACGTCAACAGGGATGGACAGCGCGCCGCCGCCGAGCCGTTCGATGCGTCGCTCTTCGAGAGCGCGCAAGAGTTTAGCTTGCACGTTGGCGCTCATGTCGCCGATCTCGTCAAGGAAGAGCGTGCCGCCGTCGGCCTGTTCAAACTTCCCTTGCCGGCGCGCAGTCGCGCCTGTGAACGCACCCTTCTCGTGGCCGAAGAGTTCCGACTCGATTAACTCGGAAGGCAACGCCGCGCAGTTGACCGCGACGAATGCGCCGCGCCGCCGCGAAGTACTGCGTTCGTGAAGTTCCCGCGCCACCAGTTCCTTTCCCGTCCCCGACTCGCCGCGCACCAACACCGTCGCATCCGTCTCCGCCACTTTTTCGATGAGTGAACGCACGCGCCGCATCGCCTCCGAGTGGCCGAGGATTGACCCGCGCTGGGCGGCTTCGAGTTCCACGCGGGCGCGAAGATTTTGATTTTCGCGGCGCAGCCGGATCGTCTCGACCGCGTTCTTGACGGCGAGGCGCAGGTCGTCAACTTCAAACGGCTTCGAGAGATAATCATACGCGCCCGTCTTGATTGCTTCGACCGCCATGCGCTCCGAACCATGCGCGGTGATCAGGATGACAAGCGGCTTCTCGCCTTCCGCGCCGCCGTGCAACTCGCGCAAAAAATCCAGCCCGCTCTGCCCCGGCAAGTTGACATCCAGCATCAACAAGTCAGGGACACGCGCTTCAAACTGCGTGCGCGCTTCGGCCACGCTTCCGGCTTCCGCGATCTCATAACCGAGATTTGCGAGGGCGCGGCGCATGCCGTAGCGCGCGGCCTCTTCGTCGTCAACCAGTAGCACATGGATTAAGTCATCCGATGTTTTATGCGTCATTATTTACCTTCCGTAGCGATCAACTGAAACAGGATCAGTGTGCATAACAATTTTCCTTTAGGCATGATTCCTTTACGCATGTTTCCGCTTTTGGTCTTATCTTCTTTGCGCCTCCGGAGAGAAAACTGATTTCATGCCGGAGGCGCAAAGAAGTAAAGAGGAAGGCGCGAAAGAATTGGCTGCTGTCTGATCGAAAAATTCGTCAACTACGCCCGCGTCGCCAAAACTTCTTCAGACACTTTTGTGAGCGGCAAACGCAGTTCAAAGCGTGCTCCTGCGCCGTGGGTGTGCGGCGCCAGACGCGTTTGACCTCCCGCTTCTTCCAAGCGCTTGCGCACGATGGCGAGACCTAATCCCGTGCCGCGTTGCTTCGTGGTAAAGAAAGGCTCCCAGATGCGTTGCCGTAACTCCGGCGGCACTCCCGTTCCTTCATCCGTGACGGAGAAAATCAGCTCGCTATCGACTACGGTCACTTCGACCGCGACGCGCCCGCCCGCCGGGGTCGCTTGCAGCGCGTTCAATAATAGATTCGAGAGGGCATCGCGCACGGCGGACGCCTGCGCGCCCGCGAGCAAATGTTGCGCTTCCAGCCGCGCTTCGAGTTGAATGTTTTTGCCCTTCGCCTCCGCGCGAAATAGTTCGACGACGGCTCGCGCGAGTTCGCCGGCGTGTGCAGGAGGGGCGGCGGGAGGGGCGTGCCTGGCGAAGTTGAGCAGTTGTGTAACGCTGCGGTTCAAGCGGTCGGTCTCGCCGACGATGAGATCGAGATCGCGCGCGTATTCGGCGGAGAGCCGCTCGTCCTCGCGCATCACCTGTGCAATGGATTTGATGGCGGAAAGCGGGTTCTTCACTTCATGGGCGACCGTTGCGGCCATCTGTCCGAGCGCGGCGAGGCGCTCGCCTTGCGCCAGTTGCCGTTCCAGCCGCACGTTCTCTTCAATCAAACGGTAATCTTCCAGCGCGATGGCGACTTGTCCGGCCAACACTTCCAGCACCGCGCGCACGTCGACGGACAAAGCGTCCGGCGCGGCATCGACGAGCATCAGGCCGAGCACTTTGTTTTCCCGTCTGAGCAGTTGCGCCATTTCAAATCCATGCTCGCGCAATAAACCTATCCCGCCCCAGACATCGTTCACACTTTCAGCCATTTGCCCCAACACCTGCTCTTCCCAAGCGCCGCGCTCCAATTCGACAATGCTTGCACCAACGCTCGCACCGTCGTCGTCGTTATCGGACGGAGAGGGATCAGGTTGCCTGGTGTAGAAACGCACGCTCCGGAGTCCCAATTCCTGCGCGGTGTGCGCTTCGATGAGGCGCAGCAGTTCGGGCAACTGTTGATAGCTTCCGGCCTGCGCCCCGATGCGCGTCAGGACTTCACGATAGATCGATGCCTCGCGCGCGAAGAGCCGGTGGAAACGCTTTTCGAGCCACGCGCGCAACGGCACGGCGGCCAACACGAAAGCGAGGACGAGCAGCGATTCAACCGCGCCCGCGCGCAAATCGTAACGCGCCGTCAGCCAGAGGGCGAGCGTGCGGATGCCGTAGAGATAGACGACGAGCACGACCGCCGCGAACGAGGCGACGACCAGACTCTCCCTGATGATCAGTTCGAGATAGCGGTAACGATAAATGTGATACGCGATGAGCGCGGTCGGGAGCAGCGAGCCGAGGTTGGCGAAGGTCTGCAAGTAATGCCCGGCAATGGTTCCCCGCCCGACGCCGAGCGCGTAAGCGGAGAGCAGCAGGAGCGCGATGCCGGCGAACGAAGCGGCCAGCGTTTGCATCAAGCGGCGCTCGCTCTGAGAAGCTGCGGCGCGGGAAATCAGGAGATCAGTCGCGGCGATCAAAGCCAGCACGTAAGTCGCCCAAATGCCGAACGGCAGGACGAAGAAAGACAGTTTCTCCAGCATCGGCTCATAGTCGCCGAGCCAGATGCGCGGGATCACCACGATTAAAAAGACTGCCGGGAGATAAGAGAGGTAAACGCGCGCCCGCTCGAAGCGCGTCAGCATGCGGTTCTGCGCCTGCGCCCAGAGATGCAGGTGAACGTGCAGCAGCAGCGAGTAAGAGAGGGTGATGCTCATCACGGCAAAAGAGTCGGCGAGGCGCAAGACGCCCGACCAGTTTTGCGGCTCCAGGCCGAGCATGGCGCGCAGCGTGATGAGCAGGTTGCTCGCGTGCCAGAGGCCAATGCCGACGGCCAGCGCGAGCAGGACGCGTTGCGTCGCTTCCAAGGCACGCTTCTGTCTCGCCAGCAGCACGCTCATCCACAAAGGCAAGACCGCGCCCATGCTGTAGCCGACAAGTTGTAAAACTTCGAGCAAAGACATATTGAAATCCCTGCATCACAAATGGTGAATGGTCAATGGAAGCATGATACTTTCCATTGACCAGTCACCATTTACATTCGACGCCTTACATCTTATCACTTGTCACTCACGACGCGAGTGACATGCTCAAGATCAATCGTTGGCTGACGCGCTGGCATTGATGGGGACGAGCGTGATCTCGGTGCGACGATTGCGCAGGCGTCCGGCGGGAGTGCTATTGGTGGCGACGGGGTTATCCGACCCCAAGCCCGTGGCCTGCACGCGCCCGTTCTCGATGCCGGCGGTGACGAATCGACCGGCGAGCGCATCGGCGCGCTCCTGTGTCAATTGACGCAGCGCGGACTGATCGCCGCGACTGTCCGAGTAAACTTCGATCAGAATTTGAAAGTCAGGGTTGTTGGCGAAGAGCGCGGCCAGCGGCTCGACCGTCGCGGAGGCGGCGGCGGGCGACAGTTCGGCGGCGCGTGCTCCGGTCCACAAATTGTCGGGCAGCACAACGGTGATGCCGCGCCCCGTGTCGCGCACCGTGCCGTAACGCGCCAGTGTTTGCCGGAGCGCGAGGGCGGCCTGTTGTTGTTGCGCGATGCGCCGCTCGGCTTCCTGCCGCTGAATTTCCGCGGCTTTCTCGCCTTCAATGCGCGCCAGTTTTACCTTCGCGTCTTCCGAGTCGCCGCGCACCGACTCTAACTCTTCACGCAGCCGCGTGATCTCGGTTCTCAGTTCGCGCACCTGCTGGTTGGCGTTCACCAGATCGCGATCCGATAATTCGCGGGCGCGTTCTTCGCGTTGGAGGGCGGCGCGCAAATTCGCCACCTCTTCCGCCGCCGTATCTGCGGAACGTTCCGCATCGCGGACGGCGGTATCGCGGCGCGCGATCTCATCGCGGCGCAGGCGCGCGGCCTTGCGCGATTCGGCGACTTCTTCGGCGTTCGTCGCGAGTCTGGTTGCCAGTCGCGCCGCGACATCCACGTCCTCTTCCGGCTGCTTCAAACGCCACGAGTTTTCGGCCCCTTCGAGTTGGTCGGTGGCCGCCTTCAATTCATCCGGCGCATCGCGTTCCGCTCCGGCAAAAAGCGCGAGGTTGACGGCCTGACGCGCGCCCAGGAGAGAGGCCGGCGTGCGGATGAAATCGGCGTCGGCAATTTCGGGCACGCGACTGTTGTTCAGGTAATCGCTGGCGTTGCCGAGATAACGGACGTTGGCCGTGGCGACGGTCGCCTCGCCGGGATTATTGGGCGGCAAGTTTTCGAGGATCACCGCGCGACTCGGCCCGCGCATGAGGAAGTGCGGTTCGGCGGTCAGAATCATGGCAAAGGTTTGGAGCGGCGTGGTGACATCGAGTTTCGAGTTGATGATGGCGCTGCCGCTGCGCTTGATCTCTCCGAGGTTTTCGACGCGCCCCTCCGGCGTGATCGCCCATAGCACAAAAGTCGTGTAGACGCCGCCGACTTCGATGGCGCGGGGAAGATTTTTAAGACTGAGTTCCACCCGTGTGCCGCGCCGCCCGGTGCGCCTGACTTTGGCCTCGCCCGTCAAACGCGGCAGACGCGTCGTCCCGCGAAAACGAACGGACACGTTCTGATCGAGCGGATAGGTGATCGCCACGGTCTCGCGTCGCGAATCGCTTTGGGCGAGCGATGGCAGAGCGTATGACGTTAACAACAGGATTGAAAACAAGACGAACTGGATCGATTTTGCACGTAAGCGGAAACACTTCATGTCGCTCTGGCCCCTTATAAATTTACTGGAAAGTTTTTGTGCCGCCTCCACAGTCAGGCGCGGCATAACGCTTAAGGAGATCGTTTGAATGGATGCACGCTGCGGGCGCAGTGTTGCCGCGCCGGTGAATGAAGAGAGGGCTTCGGAGTTCGCCACAAACGTTATTGCCGATGGCTTGCGCGCTAACTTATGCTCTCTAACCCTGTGCCGCGCGTCTGTCGGCCACCCATTGCACGACGGCGATGGCGACGGCGGTCAGCAGCAGCATATGGATAAAGCCGCCTTTACCGATTAACCATAAGGTCAACCAGAGCACGAAAATCGCCAGAGCAACTATCCAGTTCACCAATTTCGATTCTCCACCGTAGCGCGTTAAAAACTTCTCTTTGTTACCCGGAACTTTAGTTTCCCGCCGCCTTCGCCGGCAGGCCGACGGCGCGCACGGTCGACCCGGTGGAGTCGCCGCCGACGAGAAGCGGTGAGCCCGTGCTCGAAATCGCGCCGGTCAGCGACCTCAGCATCGATTCATTGCTTGCATCGCCTCCCTTCACTACGGCGTTATCGTCCGCACGCCAGAGCAGTTTCCCGTCTCGACCCGAAAATCCGAGAGCGAAAGCCGTAGGGGAAGCGGCGAGCACATCGAGCACGCCGTCGTTATTCAAATGCGCGAAGGTCGGAGCGTAGGCGTCGGTCGCACCTTCAGCAGCCCAACTGATCTTGCCTGCCGTGGTGATGACGACGACCCGCCCGCGCCGTGTCACAAACGCGATATCGAGCGTGCCGTCGCCTTCCAGGTCGGCGGCGGCCATTCGTCCGCGCGGCGCGTCTTCCTCCGTCGAGATGCGCCCGAGCGGTTTGAGGTCTGAGCCTTCGAAGAAGAGCAAGCCGTGGTCAGTGCCGATGACCACCAAAGTTCCGCCCGGGCCGGCAAAAATCAACGGAGGCGTCGTAAAGGGCACATCGAATTTAATACCCTTCACATGCGAGCCATCCCGCCGGCGGATTTCCAACTGTTTGCCTTCGAGCGCGTAGGCGATGCCGCGCACTTCGCCGTGCCGGAACGGGATCGGCGGGCCGATCATTCCCGCGCTCAGTTTCGTCCCCGAAACGATCTGCCCTTTCTGACCTTCCATGACATAGAGCATATCGGGACTACGCGTCGCGACGACGATGTCCGCCGCGCCGCTGTCGTCGCCCTGCAACTGCGCCGCCGCCCCGCCTGTCGGACGCCCCTGCAAATTTGTGCGCCACAACTCGCGCCCGCTCTCCCCGTCCAACCCCCGGATGCCGCCGTCATATGCGGTCATAACTATTGCTTTGCCTTCCGGCGACGCAGACCAGACGAACGGCGTGAAGATGTTAGGGCCTGAGTTCTCACTCGCCTCGTTCTTTCGCGCATTCGGGCGAAAGCGCGCCGACCATAACGCCGAACCGTCCACGCCATCAAGCGCATAGACCGTGCCGTCCGCGTTCATCGCGATTAAGTCGAAACTCTTACCGGCACGCAGACGCGCCGCGAAAGGTCGCGCCACCGCGCCCACCGCCGCCTGCCATCCGGTATCAGCCGGCGGACGCATCACCGCCGCCGCCGCCGCTGTCTTGGCCGAAACGGGCGCAACGCGGGGAACGGGAATTGTCGCTTCAACCAGTAGGGGCGCGGAATAACGCCCCGTCTCTTTCGTCGCGGGCGCGACGCGCCAGTAATATTTACCTGATTGCAGCCCTGTCACTTCCTGTTCCAGACCGATGACGGCGCGGTCAAACACGATGTCGTCAAATTTCGCGTCGCGCGCCACCTGCAAACGGTAACGTTTCACGCGCGGCTTTGGCTGCCAGCGGAGGGTGAAAGGAACCGGATTTTGCTCTGCAACGCTCGACCGCTGCGCTGGGGCGGCGGAATCTGGTTGCGCTTGAGCGGAGATGGCCGACGGGAACGCCACGAGGAGACAGCCGAGGCAGAGAGCTTTGACGAGAGGCGGAAATCGTGAATGTTGCATCATAATGCGTCGTTAAGTTTATACCCGACGCCGCGCACCGTCAGCACGTAACGTGGGTTCTTCGGATCGTTTTCTATCTTCTGCCGCAGCCGGTTGATGTGCGGATCGACGTTGCGCTGATAGCCTTCGTATTCTGTGCTCCACACTTCGTCGAGCAGATCGTTGCGCGACCAGGCGCGACCGGGTTCGCTGGCGAGTCGTTCGAGAATTTGAAACTCCAGCGGCGTGAGTTCGATGAGCGCGCCGTCTATCGTCACCTCATGGCGGCGTTTGTCGATGACCAGACTGCCGATCTTCAGGCGTTGCGACGATTGCTTCTCATCTTCGCCTTCCACGCCGCCGCGACCGGCACGGCGCAACAAGGCTTCCACCCGCACTTCGAGTTCGCGCGGCTCGAAGGGCTTGGAAAGGTAATCGTCCGCGCCCGCGTGAAAGCCCGCCACCTTATCGTCGATCTCATCGTGCGCGGTGAGAAAGAGGGTCGGCGTTTGTACCTGGCGCTCGCGGAGTTTGCGCAGCAGTTCGAGACCGCTCATGCCCGGCATGGTCACGTCGAAGATGAAGCAATCATAATCGCCGGCGAGCGCGGCTGGCAACGCTTCCGTCGCGCTCTCTTTTTCCTCGACTTCATAGCCGAGACGGCGGAAGTAGCCGGCCAGCAACAGGCGCATGCTCGTATCGTCATCGACGATCAGGATTTTTCGACTCACTGGTTCTCGCTTTATTTGTGATTTTGAATGCAGACCGGCACAGCCTGACTTGTTTCCACTTCGATCATTTTAAGACCGCATGATTATAAGGCAAAAGCTGAAAGGATGAAGAAAAAAGTCGCCTCTCCCGCGCCCATTCTTCGTCAGCGGCGAGATTCGACGGTTTTCGTCACTCAGGCACTTATCTATTTGACCTTAGCTTGACGCTTGCGCTGAAGTATACGTATAGTTTTCGTTCCGTATCCGTCGTACTTTTATTATCCTTCCCCGCACGCTTGACGAAACGCAAACACACACGCGCTAATGATGCATGATCTTCGGCGACTACTAATATATCTCAAGCCACACTGGGGAAAGTTTACGCTGGCGACCTTTGCGATGGTCGCCGGAGCCGTGCTGCAAAGCGCCATCGGCGCGTTGATCGTGCCCATCTTCGACCAAGCCTTCAAACGCTCCGGCGACATGGAGCGTACCAAGACGCTTTTTGATTTACAACGTCTGATCCCCGAATCCAGTTTCGATGCGTGGCGAGCCATCGCCATCATGCTCATCGCCTTTACGCTCGCCAAAGGCGTTGCCGAATATTTCTCGACCTATCTCATGGCGCGGATCGGACAGGAATCCGTCTTGCGCCTGCGTCAGGATTTATACACGCACCTGCTCACGCAATCAGCAGACTTTTTTGATCGCCATCGCACCAATTATCTCGTCTCGCGTCTGGTCTCTTCGGCGGCGGCGATAGAAGCGGCGATGGCGGGCACGCTGCGCGACATGCTGCGCGAGAGTTTTACGCTCATCGCTTTTCTCGCGGCATCTTTCTATTATTCGTGGCGTCTGACGCTCGGCTCGCTCATCATCGCGCCCATCATCGGAATTCTCACGGCCAAGTTCGGCAAAAATTTACGCAACCTCGCGCGCGAGACATATGAGGGCAGCCAGCGTCTGGTTGATACGGCGCAGGAAGCGCTCGCCAATCACCACATCGTCAAAGCCTATCGCGGCGAAACGCGCGAGCAGGAGCGTTTTACGAAAGTCGCCCGCGAGATCGTCGGCGCGAATTTGCGTTCGGCGCGGATCAACGGCTTCGCCCCGCCGAGCATCGAATTGATCGGCGTCATCGCTGTCGCCATCCTGCTTTATTTCGGACGCCTTGAGATCGTCGCCGGGAACATGAGCGCGGCGCAGTTTCTCACCTTTCTCTTTTTCCTCTTTTCCAGCTATGACCCGATGCGCAAGCTCTCGCGTTTGCAAAACGCGCTGGAGATTGCGCTCGCCGCCGCGCGCCACGTCTGGGAAGTGTTGGATGAACACCGGGAGACGCCGGAGCGCGCGGACGCTGTAGACTTGAAGCCGCTACGCACCGCGCTCGAATTGCGCGCTGTTTCATTCGACTATGCGAATGAAGACCGCCCCGTGCTGCGCTCCGTCAATTTGCGCATCCCGGCGGGACAGATGGTCGCGCTCGTCGGCGCATCGGGCGGCGGCAAATCGACTCTCTCCAAACTGATTTTGCGCTTCCATGATCCCGTCTCCGGCGCAATTCTCTGGGACGGCACGGACTTGCGCGACGCGAGCCTCAAGAGCCTGCGGCAACACATCGGCCTCGTCACACAGGAGACCGTTCTCTTCAACGACACGGTGCGCTACAACATCTCTTACAGCCGCCCCGAAGCCACCTCTATCGAGATCGAAGAAGCGGCGCGCGTCGCTTTCGCGCACGACTTTATACGGGAATTGCCCGACGGCTACGATACCATCGTCGGCGAGCGCGGCATCTTCCTATCCGGCGGGCAAAGACAACGACTCGCCATTGCGCGCGCCGTTCTCGCCGACGCTTCCGTGCTCGTTCTCGACGAAGCGACTTCCGCGCTCGATACCGAATCGGAGCGGCTCGTGCAACAGGCGCTTGCAAATTTAACGCGTGATCGCACTACCATCGTCATCGCGCACCGTCTCTCCACGATCCGGCGCGCCGACATCATCGTCGTCATGGAGCGCGGGCGCATCATCGAAATGGGACGGCACGAAGAACTGCTCGCCCAGAGCGGCACTTATAAAAAACTCTACGAACTGCAATTCGCGGATGAAGAGGAGGAAGTCAGAATCAGTCAGTAGACGGTTGTCAGTGGCCCACTGTTGATGATTGACAGGCGACCGCTTGGATGTGAGAGTGAACAACTGACGACGGACAAAGCACGACTGACAACTGACAACCCGTGATGAAATCAATGACCGGCTTCGGTCGGGGTTCGGCGGCGGGCGAAAATTATAACGTCTCCGTCGATCTCAAGACCGTCAACAACCGATTTCTGGACGTACATCTGCGCGCGGGCGCGGAACTGTCGAGCCTCGAAGCCATTATCCGCCGCCGCATCAGCGAACAATTATCACGCGGGCGGGTTGATGCCACCATCGTCATCGACCGCATGGGCGAAATTGCCTATGAGATGAACCGCCCGCTGATCACCGGCTTCATCAAAGCGATGCGCGCCGTGCAGCAGGAGTTTTCCCTGACGGGCGAGCCGGACGTGAACGTGCTGGCGCGGATGCCGGGAGCTTTGCAGCCAGTGCGCGATGGCAATTTAACGGAGGCGATGAAAGAGGGCATCGAGCGCGCCGTCGTTGAAGCGCTTGCGGAATTGAATCGCATGCGCGGGAGCGAAGGCGCGGCCTTAGCGACAGAGATGCACGCACGGCTTGATGAAATCGAGTGCCAGATTCCCATCGTCGAAGCAGTTGCCGGCGACCTGGTTGAAGCTTACCGGACGCGTTTGCAGCGACGCATCAGCGAACTGCTGGCGCGCGATGGACTCGACATCGTCGAACTGGATCAAGGCAGGCTCGCGCAGGAGGTGGCCTATCTGGCTGACCGTAGCGACATCAGCGAAGAACTCGCGCGGCTGCGCAGCCACGTCAAACAGTTTCGCGAGATCATCGACAGCGAAGGCGACACGGGCAAGCGGCTTGATTTTCTTTTGCAGGAATTTAATCGCGAGGCCAATACGGTGCTCTCGAAATCAACCGATCTCGCGATCAAAGAGGCTGCACTCGTGATCAAAGCGGAAGCCGAGAAATTGCGCGAACAGGTACAAAACGTTGAGTGAGATGGCGGACGCGGAAACAATCAAGTCGCCCGTCGCGGCGGCGGGGCGCGGCATCCTCTTTGTCATCAGTTCGCCTTCGGGCGGCGGCAAAGGCACGCTGATTCGCCGCATCCTGACGCATCTGCCGCGTCTCGGCTACTCAATTTCATGGACGACCCGCGCGCCCCGGCCAGGGGAAAAGAACGGGCGCGATTATCATTTCGTCACCACGCAGGAGTTCCTCGCCGCGCGCGAACGAAATGAATTTCTCGAATGGGCAGTCGTGCATGATAATTTTTACGGCACGTCGCTCAAGGTGGTTGAGCGCGAATTGGCGGCGGGGCGTGACATCATTCTGGAGATCGATGTGCAGGGAGCTGCCACCCTACGACAGGTTGGCTTGGAAGCGGTGAGCGTTTTCATCCTGCCGCCATCCTTCGAGATTTTGCGGCGGCGTTTGACGGGCAGGCAATCTGAAAACGTCGCCGCCCTTGAGTTGCGACTGCAAAATTCGCGCAGTGAGATCGAACATTATCGAGAGTTCGACTATGTCATCCTGAATGACGATGTCGAACGCGCCGCGACGCAACTGGCGGCCATTGTGTACGCTGAAAGAGCGCGCCGCGAACGACAGGAACAACTGGTCGAGCGCGTGCTCGCCGATTTTCCCTGATTTGTGAGCGCCGGCGCTCACCAAAAACCTTTCGCGAGCGGCGGAGAAGCCCCTTGATTTATCAATGGGGAGGAACCGCCATTAAGGGAACGATTCAATGTGGAAACCAGGTTGGATTGCTCGTTTAGTTCAAGTAACCCCGTCGTGAGACAGTGTGTTCCCGAACAATCCGCAC
>JBPCIP010000032.1:0-6096 GCA_051006195.1 Pyrinomonadaceae bacterium | reverse complement strand
ATGACACACGAGAGGTGTGTGCCGTTCGTTGGAAGATTGAGCAGTTTCACCGCGAAGCCAAACAGGTGACGGGTCTGGAAGGTTGCCAATGCCGCACCGGGAGAATCCAACGTAACCACATCGCGTGTGCGTTGCTGGTGTGGTGTCGGTTCAAAGAACTAGCCTATGAGACAGGTCGCACGGTCTATCAAATCAAGTTCGGTCAACTGTCTGACTACTTGATTCAGCAACTCAAATCGCCGTCCGTCAAAATGGCTCTTGCGTAAGTCCTAATCATAATTAAGGAAATGGTCAGGATCGTTATTTATAGAAGGTGGGTTTTCTAAGCTGCGATCAGGCAACCCAGCCTTATTGTCTTCTGAATACAGATAATCAGGTCTAATACCAGCGTAAAATTCGACCATTGTTCCCATGCTGTCACCGAATGACTCGGCCATGGCCCTCCCTTGGTTTGAAAAAAAATTTCCATTCATGGTTTTCTCAATGACCCCGTGGGTAAACTCATGCGCTGAAATATCCGTAGTTACAAAGGGATACCAAAGGTAGCCGTCGCCATCGCCGTAAAATATATTACTTCCGTTCCATCCAGCATTGTTATAATTGCTGCCGAAGTGGACACGATTAAGCAGATAGTAGCCCGCCCCATCAATACCGCGTCGTCCGAGCCAATTATGATAAAAATCCCACGTCTTCATTTGATTAAACTGGACATCAACTGCCGCTTGTTCACGTTGCGCATCTACGGCACAGCGTGAGGTGATGCCAAACTGATTATCATTTGGATTCAAGAACACATAACCTAAAAATGATTGATCAGAGCTATGATGCACATCACTAGTTTCTAAGTTTCCGTATGCTCCGGTTCCGTCGTAGAGCAGATGGCCTGCGTTCCAGTAATACCCACCACACCAAGCAAGGTAGGACGTGTAATAGTAGTTTCTGTAAAATGAAGGGAAGCTTACTATTCCACTGTACAAACTCTGCCCGGTTCCTCGGCCCATCGCGTCGTAGCGCCAGATAATGCTGCCGTTTTGAGCGTTAACGAAATAAAACCATCGCGCGGTATTCTCATTAGTTCCATCCTCGATCAGTAACTCGACTTGATATGCTAATGTCGCACCGGGTACTGCTGCCGGATCGATGGTTTGATGCGGTAAAATAATGAGTTCTGCCTCCGGAGACACAGCGAACTTTCCCTGATAGCCAAGGGCTGCTTTAGCCGCTTCAATGGCTTGTGCGGAGTCGAGCGAAGGGGCCGTATCTGCCTTGCGAGCCTCTTTTATGATATGCCCTATTACCTTATTAACCTTATTGTTTTTCAGTTGCACGATGATGTGACTGCCTAACACGGGAACCCCTTTATGAACTTGCTGCAAGCGCAAAACAGTGGTGCCTAAGTTGTCTTCATCAGCACCAATAGGTTCCAGTTCAGCATCTGCATCAGCCAGATCGATGATGAAAGCGTTTTTAAAATCTTTCAGATGATCCTTACTATGTTTGACCGCCTTGTCTACCCAATCCGGCAAAGCTTTCTTGTCGTTTTTCTTTTTATCTTTGCGATAGGTCTTTACAAGCTTGCCTTTAGGTTCGCCGTTGGGTGTGAGTTCTTCGGGAGGTAATGCGCTTGACGGAGGCGAGTCGGAAGAAACCGGCGATGGCATTTGGACAGGACTAATAGGGCCTTGGGGTGGGCCAGTGGGACCAATAGGAGACGAACTCTGAGCATAAACTTTGGTAAGCATTGGGGTACATAATGCTAATACAACAAATACCGCTAGTAGCTGTTTCATGAGGGAATCTCCTTATTCGATTGAGAATGAAGTGAGGATGAGAAGTTGCGGCAATACCTCGACTCCGTTAACAATGAGCACAGCGCTACAGTGCCATAGTGAAGATACGTTTCTTTTACGGAGCAGGGATATGACTTATCGAAACAACGTTACACCTGGAATCGACCACTGAATGGCAAATCGCGCGGTGCAGCACAAGACACATTACAACGAGGGCTTTTCATGACTTAAAAATGGAATCTTATGATGTGGTATGGCTAACAATGTAAGGCTGCGCTGCTACAAGTCAAATCTATGAGTAACTCGCGCGTTTATACTCTTGCCATCTAAAAGATGTCAAGAATGTTTTTCACTGAAAGGTAATCCCTCAGTTACTCGCGGAAATTCAATATGGGCGTACTGAAAATAAAGCACTTGCTGGCGCACCTCTGCACGTAATTAAAGGATCACCCTGAAAGTCACCCATTTTCCTTAACTAACGCCCGCCATCTTTTCACAAAGGGCGTGGGTTACAATGCCGGATCATGGCACGTCCGAGAGATGGAGAGCGGCGCAGGCGACGCCCGGCGAGCGCAAAGCGTAATCAAAGCGGCGGGGACGCCCGCGCGCGGCAGAATCGCGACGACAGCAATAGTAGTCCGGGCAAACAAAATGATGCCTCGTCGTCGCGCCGCGCGGGAGCGAGCGTCGAAAAGACGGAGCGCGCGGCGAACCGTGCGGCGCGTTCGCGCCCCGTGCGGCGTCTGCTCGAAGGCATTGGGACGCCCGCGCGCTCGGAATTCAAACCCGATCAATTTCAACTCGAAGCCTTCGCCGCGCTCGAACACGAAGACGTGCTCGTGACTGCGCCGACGGGCAGCGGTAAAACGTGGATCGCGCGCGAAGAGATCAGGCGGCTGCTCGCGGCGGGCAAACGCGCGTGGTACACGAGTCCGCTGAAGGCTCTCACGAATTCCAAGTATCAGGAATTTGTCGAGGCGTTCGGCGCTGAAGCAGTCGGCATCCTGACGGGTGACCGCAAAGAGCAGGCGGACGCGCCGCTCATCGTCGGCACGACCGAAGTTTATCGCAACCAGCTTTTCGACGCGCTGCGCGAAGGGCGCGAACTGCGCGCCGACCTCGTCGTAATGGACGAAGCGCACTACCTCGCCGACGAAGAGCGCGGGCACGTTTGGGAGGAAGCGATCATCCTGACGCCGCCGCGTGTGCGCTTGTTGCTGTTGTCGGCGACGGTGGGCAATGCGGAAGAGTTTGCCGCGTGGATAGCGGAGGTGCGCGGCGTGCGTTGCGGGGTCGTCGCGCGACCGGGCGCGCGTCCCGTGCCGCTTCGCGCGGCGTTCCTCTTTCCCGAAGGACAGATCGCGCCGCTGTTTGACGAAGCGGGGCACTTCAATCACGAGATCGCAGATTTTCTGCAACGCACCGCCGCGCCGCGCCGCCCGTCGAACCGTTGGGGCGAACGCCGCGAGCCGACGCGCGGCGCGAAAATGAATTTGCCGGAGATGCCTCCTGCCTCGCTGCTCTCCGCGCTCGGTTCATACGATCTTTTGCCGGCCATCGTCTTCTTGCCGACGCGCCGCCGCTGCGACGAAGCCGCCGCCGAAGCCGCGCTCGGCAGACGCGATACGGACATCGAACGGAGCGCGGCGCGGCGCACTTTGATGCGCGACTTCACGGCGGAACATACGGAAATACGTAAACATCGCCATTGGGACGCCGTCCTGCGCGGCGGCGTCGCTTCGCATCATGCGGGGCATCTCCCGGCTTGGAAACTTTTGATCGAGCGATTGATGAGCGCCGGGTTGCTCGACGCGATCTTTGCGACGGCGACCGTTGCGGCGGGCGTCGATTTTCCGGCGCGCACCGTCGTGCTCTCAAACATCGACGTGCGGCGCGGGCAGGGCTGGCGCACGCTGACCGCCTCCGAGTTTCAACAAATGACCGGGCGCGCCGGAAGGCGCGGGCGCGACCGCGTCGGCTTCATCGTCGCCGCGCCGGGCACACACCAGGACCCGCAGAAGATGGCCGCGCTCCTCGGCGCGCTGCCCGACCCGCTGGAAAGTCAATTTCGCGCGACCTACACGACGCTCCTCAATTTGCTCGACGCTTACGGCAACTTCGCGCAGGTGCGCGAGATCGCCGCGCGCAGTTTCGCCCATCGCGAGACGGTCGAACGCGTCGCGCGGCTGGAGCGGGAGAGGGAAGAGGCCGGGCGGCGCATCAGAGAGAAATTAACCGGGGCGGGCTGCGAGGATTCGATTGAAGCGGCGCGCGGGCTGGAGAGGCTGGCGAGCGCGCGGGAGCGACTGCTCGGCGGTGCGCCGCAAACGCGGACGGAAGTTTTTTTGCACTGGCTGTCGGAAGCGGTCGTGCCCGGTCGAGTCGTCGGCATCGGGCGCAGCAGTCGCCGTCTGGTCTTCGTCACCGAGCGACGCGACGGGAGTTTCGTCGGCGTGCGCGAGGACGGGCGGCGCGCGTCGCTCGAGCTCACTCGCGTCGGGCGCGTCTATGAAGACATTTACCCGCGCACGGAGGAGGCGCGCGACGCGGCCTTTGCGGACGTGCGCGCCGGGCGCGTGACGCTCATGCAGGAGTCGCGTCTGCGCGACGCGCGGGCAGGCGCGGATGAAGCCGTTCGGCTGCTCGGCGATCTCATGGGGAGGCTGCCCGGATCGATTGTTTCCGCGACGGCTGACGAAGCGGCGCGGGGGCGTTGCGAAGCAGCGTTGTGGGCGGCGCTGCCGGAGGCGGAGACAGTCGAGCGGGCGCAGCGTCGCATCGAAGCTTTGCGCGCGGAGGTGTGGCAGCCGTTCGAGCGTCGGGCGCGCGTGCTCGCACATTTCGGCTATCTGGATTTTGCGGCGGAGCGCGTCACGGAGCGCGGGCGTTGGTTGGCGGACTTGCGGCTGGATCGTCCGCTGCTCGTCGGCGAAGCGATTGAGCGCAACTTGTTCGCGTCGCTCGACGCGGTGTCCGCCGCCGGCTTGGTGGCCGCGCTCGCGGCGGACGCCGAACGCGACTTCGGCGAGTTGCCGTTAGATGATGCGCTCGTCAATACGCTCGCGGAGTTTGAGCGGATCGCTTACGAGGTGTCGAGCGTCGAATGGAAGCAGGGACTTGACCCCGCGCCGGAGATAAATTTCTCGGCGGCGGCGACGGTGGCGCGTTGGGCGAAAGGGATGAAATGGGAAGACCTCGTGCGCCAGACGCGCGCCGAAGAGGGCGATCTTTTCCGCCTGCTCTCGCGCACGGGCGAGTCGCTTTTGCAGATCGGAAACCTGCGTGCATCGCACACGGCAGCGGCGCGCGTCGCGGCGGCGGCGGCGCAAAGCATCCTGCGCGAGCCGGTGCGGTCGGAAGAGATGTTGTGAAGACGGCTTGAGAGCGAAAAGATTTGACCGGGAAGTGGAGTTTTATGAGCAAGGGGTTTCACCGGGCGTTGATAATTTACACACTGGCATGGTTGATATTGAGCGTAGGCGGGGCGGCGTGCGAAGTCAGCCGCACCACAACACTACCGAGTGAGGATGGGAATACGAGCATGAGGGCGGAGGAACAGGAGCGAGCGGCTGAACAGGTGCCGGCGACGGCGGCGATGCCACCCGTCGTCTATGTCGCGTTCGGGGATTCGACGGGTGTTGGCGTCGGGGCTAGACGCGGCGGCGGCTACGTGGCGCGTCTGTTCGAGCGCATCAAGCGCGTGCGCGGCGACGCGGCGAGTTTGAAAAATTACTGCACGAGCGGCGCGGAAACCGCCGACGTGCTCAGCCGTCAAATCGCGCGTCTGGATGCGACGCGCCCGACGCTCATCACGCTCGGCATCGGCATCAACGATGTCAGCCACGGCATCCCTGCCGGACAATTCGCGCACAACTACGAAGAGATCGTCACACGCCTTAAAAGCCGGACGGACGCGCCCATCGTCGTCACCAATATTCCGGACATTTCGTCCGCGCCGCGCGTCCCCGTCTTCTTCCACGCCGAAGTGCAGCGTCGCATTCAACTCTTCAATTCGCACATCGCCGACATCGCTCGGCGTCATGAACTGTTGCTCGTCGATGCTTACGACATGAGCCGCGAAGTGATCCCGGCGCACCCGGAATTTTTCTCTTCGGACGGCTTTCATCCTTCCGAAGAAGGCTACGAATATTGGGCCAAGATGATGTGGTCGGCAGTCAAGTCCGCGATCAATGAGCGATAAGCTCGTCGATCAATGAGCGATAAGCTCGTCGATCAATGAGCGATAAGCTCGTCGATCAATGAGCGATAAGCTCGTCAGAGGCGTCGAGGGGAGGCGGGCGGGGGG
>JBPCIP010000031.1:0-7690 GCA_051006195.1 Pyrinomonadaceae bacterium | reverse complement strand
TTTCCGGCTGTGATCGTAGTGTGCCTGTATCAGCGCGCAAAGCGGGAGGGTTGCCAATCAAAACAGTGCCAAACAATGTTGGCAGATACAAAGTAATTGTTTTTCGGAATCTAGTCAAGCATTAATTAACGCAATAAGCCGCAGTCGCTTGAAGACCCGGAATCCATCTGAGCTTTCGGATAAATTGGGAGTCATTCGCTCAGACGACGACAAAATTGAGACTGTTTGCGCGGCCTTTCCAGAGAGTCGCCGGGCGAGCCTGTCATAAAAACGAGAAAGGCATGTGGGATAACTGCAAAATAAATGTTATCCCGCTGCCGGTCTGTTCTTAAAACGCGATAGAGAAATTTATCGCGCTGGCGAAAAATCAGTCGCCAGCTTGATTCGAGCGTGAATCAAGCTGGCGCGCGAGTTCGGCTCGCGTGGTCACAGGTTGGAGACAGTGATAGTTCTCGCAGACGTAGGCGGTCACCTTCCCCCCCAATGAAGGGCGGTCGCGCAGCAGCGAAACGACGCTGGATGCTTCCTTGTCGTTCTCAACTGACTGTACGACGACTTTATTCGGCAGGTAGTGTTTCCAGACTTGATGTAGCAACGCGCGCGAGTCGGCGGCTCCAATTTCTCCGATGATGACGATCTCTTTTGGGGTCGATAGATAAAAGTCGAGCGCGCCGAGCTGGTAGCCGAAGGCGGACGGATAGCGCGCCATCTGCTCGCGCAGCAGCCGGAAGAGCGTGACGGCTTTGCGCGCGTAGTCCTGATTTTCAACCAGGACCGCGAGCCGCAGCAGCAATTCCGCCGCCACGGAATTTCCCGCCGGCGTAGCATTATCCATGTAATCTTTGTGGCGCACGATCAGACGCTCGCCGCTCTTGCTCGTATAGAAGAAACCGCCTTCTTCGTGGTCCCAAAATTCTTCGATCATGTGCTCGGTCAAAGCGAGAGACTCTGTCAACCAGCGAATTTCGCCGCCCGCTTCGTAGAGCGAGAGCATGGCAGAGGCGACACAAGCGTAATCGTCGAGATAGGCGACGTGCTTCGCCAGCCCATCTTTGTAGACGTGGAGGAGCGTGCCGTCTCGCAGCAAGGTGTTGAGGATGAATTCGGCGTTGCGCGTGGCGGCGCGGCGATAATCGTCGCGTCCGAGCACGTTCGACGCTTCGGCAAAACTCGTCAGCATCATCGAGTTCCAGGCTGCGAGCGTCTTCTCATCGCGTCCCGGCTTAACTCTCTTTTCCCGCGTCGCGAAGAGCAGCGGCTTGGCGCGTGCGATGACTTCCTGCAAACGCGCCACCGTGACCTTCGACTCCGCCGCGACAGTTTCTACCGGGCGCGGCACATGCAGAATGTTCTTCTCTTCAAAATTCCCCTCAACGGTTGCACCGTAGTAAGCGCACACCATGTGTCCATCCTGCGCGCCCAACAGTTCGTTGATCTCTGTAGTTGACCAGACGAAGAATTTTCCTTCGACGCCCTCGGAGTCGGCATCTTGCGTCGAATAGAAAGCTCCGCTCTCATCCGTCATTTCGCGGATCACATAGTCGAGCGTCTCTTCGACGATGCGCCGGAAAAAGTCGTCGCCCGTCACTTGATAGACGTGGAGGTAGAGACGCGCGAGCAGGGCATTGTCATATAGCATCTTTTCAAAATGCGGGGCGAGCCACTCAGCGTCGGTCGAATAGCGATGGAAACCGCCGCCGAGTTGATCGTACAAACCGCCTTCGGCCATCTGGCGGCACGAGTGTGAGACCATGTCGAGAAATTCAGTATTGCCGGTGCGATGATGGGCGCGCAGGAGAAATTCGAGATTCATGGCGGCGGGAAACTTGGGCGCACCGCCGAAACCGCCGTGCTTCGGGTCGTAGTTGCGCGAGAGCGCGCTCGCAGCGGCATCGAGCAATTGTTCGTTGAGCGGCTCGTTCGATTCGTATGCCACGCTCATCCGGCGCAACTCGTCGAGAAAACTGTTTGTGGTTTGCGCGATCTCGTCGGGACGCGAGCGGTAAGCGTCGGCCACGCCCGCGAGGACGCGCGGGAAGCCCGGCAGACGGTGACGGTCTTCGGGCGGAAAATAAGTGCCGCCGTAGAAAGGGACGAGGTCGGGCGTGAGGAAAACCGTAAGCGGCCAGCCGCCGTGGCCGAGCATCAACTGGACGGCGTTCATGTAAATCTGATCGACATCAGGTCGCTCCTCGCGATCCACTTTGATGTTGATGAAATTTTCGTTCATCAAACGCGCGATCTCTTCATTCTCAAATGACTCCCGCTCCATGACGTGACACCAGTGACAGGCCGAATAACCGATGCTCAATAAAATCGGCTTGTCCTCGGCACGCGCCCTCGCTAACGCCTCTTCGTTCCACGCATACCAGTCAACCGGATTGTGCGCGTGCTGCAACAGGTAAGGGCTCGTCTCATGTTGCAGACGATTCGTATGCTTGTCTTCCATCAGTTCTCCTGTTCCTTCTTTTCGTTTGCGTCCATTCTACTGCCCACGCGCAGGGATTCATAGAACCGCCGACTCTGATCCTTCCCTGTGCATTAATTAAAAGACTTACGCAAAGGCGCAAAGAATTGCGAGCAGCATATCGGTTGAGCCGTCAGTTACCCCGGCGGCTTCTTTTGCGAGTTTTGCGTCTGTGCGCGGGATGATTCTGCACTTCGCTCAAACGTTGTCTTAACTTCGACAAGGGCGGGTCTTTTGCTATACTGCGAAAACTGAATAGCGATTCATTTTTTGTCGGGAGTGAGGTCGGCGTCACGGCGCGCGTCGGACGGGTCGGCTGCGCGGCTCAAAAACTTGTTTGGTTAACGGAGTGATTTGGATGGAACGAGAAAGTCTTGAGATGGATGTGGTGTTCGTCGGCGCGGGACCGGCGAACTTGAGCGGGGCGTTGCATCTGGCGCGTCTGGTGAAAGAACATAATGAAGCCGTCGCGAGCGGGAAACGCGAAGGCCAGCCGCTCGGCGACATCGAGATCGGGGTCATCGAAAAGGGCGCGGCGGTCGGCGCGCATATCCTGTCCGGCGCGGTGATGGACCCGCGCGCGTTGCGCGAACTCCTGCCTGATTTCCTCGAACAGGGTGCGCCGGTGGAGTCGCCGGTGAAAGAAGACGAGTTTCTTTATCTCACCAAGACGCGCTCGATTCGTTCGCCCATCACGCCGCCGCCTTTAAAGAACCACGGTTATTACATCGTCTCTCTGAACAAGTTGGTCGCGTGGCTCGGCGAAAAATGCGAGGAGGCGGGGGTCAATATCTTTCCGGAGTTTCCGGGCGCGGAGATGTTGTATGACGAACAAGACCGCGTCATCGGTGTGCGCACGGGCGACAAGGGCATCAACCGAGAAGGGAAGCCGAAGGCCAATTTCGAGCCGGGCGTCAATCTGCTGGCGAAGGTCACGGTGCTCGGCGAGGGGCCGCGCGGCTCGCTCACCAAACAACTTTCGCAGCGTTTGGATTTGAACGACGGGCGCGAGCCGCAGGTGTACAGTCTGGGCGTCAAAGAATTGTGGGAGTTGCCGGACGACCGTTATCCGGCGGGGCGCGTGACGCACACGCTCGGCTACCCTTCCGACGCGCACACCTACGGCGGCGGCTGGATTTACGGAATGCAGAATCGCATCGTCAATCTCGGCTACGTCACCGGCCTCGACTACGAAGACCCTCTGCTCGACCCGCACGCCGAGTTTCAACGCTTCAAACAACACCCGTTTCTCGCCAAACTGCTCGCAGGCGGCAAACTCCTGCGTTACGGCGCGAAGACCATCGCCGCCGGCGGCTTCTACGCCATGCCGCAACTGTATACCGACGGCGCGCTGCTCGTCGGCGACTGCGCCGGTTTTCTCAATTCGCAGCGTCTCAAGGGCATTCATACGGCCATCAAGAGCGGAATGCTCGCCGCCGAAACGATCTTCGCGGCGTTGCTCGCCGGAGATTTTTCGGCGCGGCAATTACAGCGGTATGAAACGCTGGTCCGGGAGAGTTGGATCATGCCGGAGTTGCGGAAAGTGAGAAACTTCCACGCGGGATTCCGTAAAGGCCGATGGTTCGGGATCGCGAACGCGGGTTTGCAATTTATCACGGGCGGGCGGGCGTGGGGCTTGTTTGATCGAGTGGGCACGGAGCCGGGCCACGTCGCGCTCAAAAAACTTTCCGACTATGGCTACAAAGGCGACCAGCTCGAACAACGCTACGACGGGCTGCGCTACGACGGTAAATTGACGTTCAACAAACTCACGGATGTGTATCACGCCGCCGTCGGCCACGACGAAGACCAACCCGTCCACCTGCATGTGCTCGACACGAACATCTGCGCGGATCGTTGCGCCGAAGAGTACGGCAATCCCTGTCAACGGTTCTGCCCGGCAGCCGTCTATGAGATGGTCGAAGACCCGACGACGGCGGGCAAGCGGCGACTTCAAATCAACTTCTCCAACTGCGTCCACTGCAAAACCTGCGACATCATGGACCCTTACCAGATCATCAACTGGGTGACGCCCGAAGGCGGCGGCGGGCCTGATTACAAGAACATGTGAGCGAACAGGTAATTGAAGTCTGGATGAAAGTCTAAGGCCGGAGGCCGCTCTCGCTTCGCCAGCCGTGAAGCGAGAGCGGCCTCTCTTAAGTGCGGTCTACTGTCCTCATCCCAGCAGCCGCACACAGGGCAAACGCCATGAGATTCACACCTCCGGGGTTTGCCCCGCATCGGTAGATATTCAAGAGGCCGCCGTGCGCCACTCTCAAGGCCACGGCGGCCTGCTGCGGCAGCGTCCACGCCCACCCAGTACGCGGACGCGCCCTATGGGATGAGCAGCGTTCACCCTTCGCGCTCATCCCATATCTCATTCATCGTCATCAAGCAGCCGTTTGACGGTTCCGACTAATAAGTTTACATCCTCAGGTTTTCTCAGAAACGCGTTCGCCCCGGCGCGACGCGCTTCGAGTTCATCCTCACTGGCCGAGAGCATGATGATCGGCGTCTCCCGGCGATGCGGTAAGTGTCGCGTGTAGCGCAGAAGTTCAATGCCATTGACGTTCGGCAGTTGATTGTCGAGGATGATCAAGTCGTAGTGAGCCTGACTGGTCAGCCGGTCGAGGGCAAGCGCGCCGTCGGCGCACATCTCCACCCGCCAGCCTTCCAACGCCAACATCTCTTTCACGCCGTTAGCGACTAAGTCGTTGTCTTCGACGTGTAAGATGGACAACGGCGTGACGACTTTCTCCGCGCCGGATTCGGGACGGCGGCGGGCGATGCGCTGCTTTCTCGGTTCCGGCGGCGTGCGTAGCGAGAGCAGATTCTTGTGACGACCTTCTTTGAGCATGGAGTTGAGCGTCTGGTGCGCGAGACCGAGCAGCGCCGCCGCGCGCGTGATGACGCCGCGCGTATCGTTGAGCGCGCGTTCGATCAAGTGAGATTCGTATCGCTCGACTTCTTGCCAGAAGGAGAAATTGTGCCAGTTGGACGGAGGAGTAAATTTTACTATCCGGCCTGATTCGTCCCGCGTGAATTGCGGGGTGATGACATAGAGCACGCGGCGGGCACAATCGTTCAGGCGCGCGGCGATGCCGGGATGCTGCGAGGTCCTCAGGAACTCCGCCGCCCGCTCGTAAAGCGCGGTAAGGTCTGCGGGAGCAAACCGATCACCCAATTCTTCGATCAGAGCGAGCACGGCTTGTCCCGCACCTTCAAGGTTGCCCGCGCGCTCGGCCACGATGATCGCCCGTTCAAGGGTGAGCCGCGCATGTTGAAAGTCGCCCGTGCGCGCCAGCGCCGTGCCGTGTGTGGCGAGAGCTTCGGCTAATATCTGTTGCTCGCCGCCCGTCTCAAGCACCCGCACCGCCTCGCGGACGATGCGCTCGGCTTCAGCGTTTCTCTCTTGAGCGAGGAACACGCGCGCGTGAGTCTCATCCACCTGCGCGAGGTGAACCGCGTCTTTCAAGTCTACGAGTAACCGGCGCGCACGAATCAGATGTTCGTGGGCTTCGGCGAATCGTCCCGTGTCGAGGCAGAATGTCCCCAGATTGCTTTCAACGCATGCGTGATGGCGATGATTCCCCGCTTGCTCGAAGTGGAAGCTGGCGGCGGTGTATTCGAGGATGGCACGATCCGTATAATCTTCCCGGTGCTCTATCGCGCCAAGAATTCCCAGCACAATTGCTAGCTCACTATGGAAGTTACCTTTGAGCGTGTGGTTGTCGCTGGCCTCGATGAGAGGCGCATTTTCGTTGTGGATACGTAGTGCATCACAGTATCGGGTGGAGGTTCGTTCAACAAGCGCACTTCGTAGGAGAGCAAGTGCCCTTAATTCGCTCTCGTCATCTCCAAGTCGAGCCAGCGCGTCTTTTAGCATTATACGCGCCTCATCTAGCCCGCCCTCACGCCAGTAGCAATATCCAATCTCGATCAACGCTTCAGCTACTTTCTTCGTATCCTGCAAAGTCTCGAAGATCGTGATGCTCTCGCTGATCAAGTCTTTAGCTTTTCCCTGCGCATCTTTGAGTTGTCGCGTGCTGCCGATCCGCCCGGAAAGCACGCCGACGCGCAAGAGCACATCCGCCTCCATATGAGTGTTCAGCCCTGCAACCTGCGGACGCTCGCCGACGCCCTGCCAGAGACCGCCTAACGCTTCCTGCGCTGCTTCGTAGTTTCCGGCTTCTTCCAGCCTCTTCGCGAGTTCGCAGCGTAACCGCGCCCGCTCGTTGTCGTTAAGGGTCGAATCGTTGATCTGCTGAAGTAGCTTTGTCTCTAAATCCATGTGAGGATTACCTTTCTGCCCCCTTGCTGTGTAGACAGCAAGCAGACCCTAAAAGGCGCATCTCAACCATACATAGTGTTAAGATGCGCCGTGTTGTATCCATCGGGCTGAGGCGGCGTGAGCACGCCGACTACACCTTTAGCCTTTAACTTCGGTCCAACTCACAAAATCTGTCAGGAGAAAACCATGAAAAACCTACGGCAAATCTGCGCGACGCTCGCGCTTACTCTCGTACTCGTTCCTTCCGCGTTTGCAGATGGGTACATAGGGCTTGGTAAAACAGATGCCCCACCGCCGCCAACGGCCACAACAGACGGCTACATACATCTAGATAAAGCCGGAGAACCGGCGGACACAATGACGGAGATCGCGCTGAGCCTGCTGCAAAGCGTCATCACGCTTTTCTAGTCCGGCAATAATTGAAAATGTCTTTGGGCTGCCGTAAGGATCACGGGCGGCACGGGCGAAGTGTGTCCGCGCGGGCACTATACAACATCGCTTACACCGATGTTAAGTTTTTTCTTCGCCCCCTTCGTTCATTTGCCGCAACCTTCCGGGTGCTTGCTGTGTAGACAGCAAGCAGACGCTAAAAGGCGCATCTTAACCAATCCTAATGTTAAGCTGCGCCGTGTTGTATCCATCGGGCTGAGGCGGCGTGAGAACGCCGGCCACACCTGTTAGCGTTTAACTTCCGTCTAACTCACAAAACCTGTCAGGAGAAACCATGAAAAACCTACGGCAATTCTGCGCGACGCTCGCGCTTACTCTCGTACTCGTTCCTTCTGCGTTTGCAGATGGGTACATATCAACAGTGAAAACCGATCCGCCGCCACCCGCGCCAACGGTTGCAGCAGATGGCTTCATATCCACGGTTAAAGCCGCACAACCGACGGACGTTGTGACGGAGATCACGTTGAGCCTGCTGCAAAGCG
>JBPCIP010000030.1:0-9894 GCA_051006195.1 Pyrinomonadaceae bacterium | reverse complement strand
GTTTTATCTTGAGTATCCTGAACGAATTAACCTTTAACACCGTCTCACGAAAATGAGTGAACAACTTTACGACTGCATAGTCGTTGGCGCAGGACCCGCCGGGCTTTCCGCCTCGCTCTTCCTTGCGCGTTACCGTCTGCGCGTGCTGACCTTTCACCACAACAGCCCGCGCAACATCTACTCGCACGGCGTCCACGGATTCCTCGGCCATCACGGCATCCTGCCGACGGAACTTCTGGCGCGCGGGCGCGAGGAAGTGGCGATGCACGGCGGGCTGATCGTCGAAGGCTGCGTGACGAAAGTCGAACGCCTCGGCGATGAACATTTTCGCGTCTCGACCGGCGACGAAAAGATCGTGGCGCAGTCCTTCGACGCGCGCCGCCTGCTGCTCGCCACTGGCCTGCGCGATTTCACACCCGACTGTCCCGGCTTCCGCGAATTCTACGGCGTCTCCGTGCATCACTGTCCCGACTGCGACGGATTTGAATCGACCGGCAAGCGCATCGCCGTCGTCGGCCACAGCAAAAATATCGTGGGCTTCACACTCGGCCTTTTGACGTGGACGGATCAACTGACGCTCATCACCAACGGCGAACCGGGCGACCTGACGGACGAGCACCGGGCGAAGTTGGCCGGGTTCGACATCCCCATCACTAACCAGCGCATTGTAAAGCTGGAGGGCGACGAAGAGACGAAGCAGATCAAGCACGTCCGTTTTGAGGACGGCGACGCGCTCGAATGCGACGCGCTCTTTTTCAATCTCGGCACGGAACCGGTCTCCAATCTGCACGAGCAACTCGGATGCAAGCTCGACGAGGAGTGTGGGCTAGTGTGGGTGGATGAAGACCAGCAGACGAGCGTGGCGGGCGTCTACGCGGCGGGCGACCTGACGCCGCAGTCGCAACTTGCCGTGGTCGCGGCGGCGGAGGGAGCGATGGCGGCGATTCACGTCCATAAGTCGCTCGTGCCGGAAGCGCAAAGAGTCTGACAATTAAGGGATGAGGGATGAAGTAAGAGAAGCATTCAAGCTGGTGAAGCATTTCTTTCATCCCTCCGCCCTCATCCCTTAGTTCAGTTCCGAAAGTTCTGCGTCACCATCAGGCCGCGCCGTCCGCCCTCCATGATCCCGATGCCGACCCGCCCAAATCGCGGCTGCAAGATGTTGGCGCGATGCCCCGGCGAGTTCATCAAGCCGGTGTGGGCGATGGAGAGCGTGGGCGCGAGCGCGAGATTTTCTCCGGCGGTGCGAAAGGTGTAGCCGGCTTCGCGGATACGGTCGAAGGGGCTGCGGCCTTCGGGCGTGAGGTGCGCGAAATAACCGCGCGCGAACATGTCAGCCGAGTGCCGCCGCGCCACCTCGCGCAGTTCGTCGTCGAATGCAAGCGGTGCGAGTCCGGCGGCGGCGCGTTCCCCGTTGACGAGCGCGAGCATCTGCGCTTCCAGTTCCGGCCTCGGTTCTGTCCGTGCGACTTTGAAAGGCAGGTTGACGCTCTCGTTCGACTCCGGTTTGATCGTGAGATTGTTGAGCGTCTGCGCGATGGCATCGTTGAAGATCGGCGCGAGCGCCATCTCAAGACGTTCCGTGGAAGCGGCGAGTCGATTCACGAGCGCGCTCTCGCGTGCGCGTGCGCCGATTTCTTCGGGCAACGGGGCGGCCAGGAGCAAAGCAGCGGTGATGGCGGCGGTAATGAGGCCGCTCAGGAAACCGGGCGCGATGCCGGAGAGGCGGTTGAGCCGCCGCCGGTGTACGTCTTTCGGCAGACGCCGCAACAACAACGCGCCGAGCAGTTGGATCGCCAAGCCCGCCGCGAACGCCGTCAGGATAAAAGCGATTGGCCTGTCCCACGCCTCCGCCCACTCGAACTGCGCGCCGAGCCAGCGCGCGATTGGTTGATAGAAGCGCAGGCCGCAGAACAGGCTGCCGAGCCAGCGGAGCAGATCGAGCAGGCCGAGAATGAAGCCGCGATACCAACCGTAGTACGCGCTGACGAGCACGAGCAGAATGAGCAGAAGATCAATATAGTTCATCGGTTCACATAGGTCTTTGCCACAGGCACCCTCGCGGGCGAAACAAAAAAGCCGTCGCTAACCACAGCCAAAACATGAACGCGCGGTCATTAAACCTCAGACGTGTTACAAAATTATTGACCACGTCTGCGGCACAGTTTTTCGTTGACGCTCGGAGCCGGGATTCGTCTACTACAGCGCGCGTTGAACGAAGCACTCACTTCGTAGTACCGTTCGCCTGTCTTGGATTAACCTCAGGAGCGCGTTGGCACTCGCGCTCAATCGAACTGTTCCGCAGACTCGCGTGCGCTCATCCTTGATCCATTGCCCCGAGTATTTTGCTAAGATTCGCCCATGTCCGACTGGATTAAAAACTTAAAAGACGACAAGGAGCGCAAAGCGGAAGAAGCTTACCGGGAGGCTAACGAGGTCAGGGAACTACAGTGCTTGGCCTCTTATCTGGTCAGATATCTAATTTCCTTCCTCAAGACCACGACCGGCGAGCTAAATAAAGTTTTGCATGGGGGAACCAAAGTTTATGACGTAAGCGATAATGTGGGGTTCTTCAATAGTTTTGAAGAGGACTTTGTGGTCATGACCCAAATCTTCCCCGCCGCTTACTTGTTTATCGACCTGGTCCCTCAGAAACGCATCCTCACCCGAAAGCTTCGGATCGTGGAACATCCTGAGGCGAAAATGATCGAGAAAGTCTTGCCCGAATTGCAAATTGGTTTGGACGCGGCTGGGAAACTTATTGTGCGCGAAAAAGGACGTGTGCTGAACACCGATGATATGACCCGGCTGTTTGTTGAGCCTGTTTATCGAGCACATACTAAGTGTTAATCGTCGCCCATACGACCACCGCAAGCTGCGCTTGCGTTGAGATTCTTCCCTTACCTGTTACTGTCCGGCAAGTGCTATGATGGGCAGCTATAAACCCTTGTCATGAGAAAAGCATTCTCAAAATATTTAAGGGCGTTGCGGGTAAGAAGAAAATCGGCACAATTGAATCCTGGATTGAGAACCACTCGCAAGCTGGATAATTCGATCAGGCGAGATGCGGATCAGCAGATGGCCGGTGCATAAAAAAGAAGGCGAGAAGTGAAAGAGCTGATCGTCAGAGAGCGTCAGGTCGGTGATGTGGTCGCCCTCGACCTGGAGGGCAGTATCACCATGGGTGAAGACAACGCCATGTTGCTGGGCGTGGTTCACCGCTTGCTCGCCGAAAATAAAATTAAAATCCTCTTGAATCTCGCCGATGTTCGGCTGGTGGATTCCAGCGGCCTCGGCACGCTGATTTGCGCCTACACGATGATCAGGCGCGCCGGGGGTCAAGTCAAACTTCTTCATGTCTCACGCAATATTCAAGACGTGATGGCGATCACCAAACTATCGACTGTCTTTGAAGTCCATGAGGATGAATCGACGGCCACCAACGAATACACCTTGGGCGAACAGTACGAGATCATCCCTTACGAAGGTGAGTTAGCCCCGGAAGACACGCCGGATGGGAAATTATATGCGTGGGTCGAACCGCGCAAGAAGTAATTGTTCCGGTAATGCCTACGACCGGAGTCGGATGTGCCTCACAGTTTGCCGCTCAAAGATCAATATCTCATCGGCATCATCTCCGACACGCATGGATTGATGCGCGCAGAGGCGTTGGCGGCTTTGGCGGGCGCGGAATTGATCATTCACGCGGGCGATATCGGCAAACCCGAGGTGCTCGGCGCGCTCGTCTCAATTGCTCCGGTCATCGCCGTGCGCGGCAACAACGACCGCGCCGAGTGGGCGCGGGAAATCGCCGAAACGGAAATTATCGCAATCGGACGACTACGTCTGTATCTCTTACACATCTTGCAGGAACTGGCACTCGACCCGGCGGCATCCGGCTTCGATGTCGTGGTGAGCGGCCATTCGCATCGCCCGTCGATAGAGCGGCGCGGCGACGTGCTGTATCTGAATCCGGGGAGCGCGGGGCCGCGACGGTTCAAGTTGCCCGTCACAGTGGCCCGGCTCGAAGTGCGGGGTCACACTTGCACAGCGCGCATCGTCGAGATTGGAAGTTAATCCGCGCGGCGTGGGGCATCATGATCCTGCTCGTTAATCTTAATCTCGCCGTCGATTATCTCGTGGAGGTGGACGCATTGCAGCCCGGCGGGGTGCAACGCTCGCAAAGCGCGCGGCGGCAGGCGGGCGGCAAAGGCGTCAACGTCGCGCGCGTGCTCAAGACGCTGGGCGAAGAGTCGCTGCTCATGGGTTTTCTCGGCGGGCAGGCCGGAGACTTGATCGCCGAGGGCCTGCGTGCCGAAGGTCTCGCGTCCCGCTGCACGCCGATTCAAGGCGAGAGCCGCACCTGTTTGATTCTCCATGACCGCAGCAGGCGCGAGCAGACCGTCATCAACGACCCCGGCCCCGCCATCAGCGACGCGAAGTTTCGCGAATTCACGGCGGGCTATGAGCGCGCCATTTCCGACGCCGCATTAGTCGTCATCACCGGCAGCCTCCCGCCAAACTTACCGGCAGACACTTACGCGCAATTGATCGACGCGGCGCAAGCGGGCGGCCAGCGCACGCTGCTCGACTGCGCGGGCACGCCGCTTCGCCTCGCACTCGAAGCGCGCCCCTTCCTCGTGAAAATCAACGCGACGGAGGCGGCGGAACTTGTCGGCGAGGCCGTCCCGGACTTTGCCGCTGCCGCCCGCGCCGCCCGCAAAATGCGCGAGATGGGCGCGGCGGTGGGGGCGATGATCACTCTGGGCGCGCTAGGTGCGCTGCTCGACTTTGAAGACGCGCGCTATATCTTCGCTGCGCCGCGCCTGGCGACGCAGAGCAGCGTGGGGAGCGGCGATGCCGCGATGGCCGGACTGGCGGCGGGCACGTCTCGCGGTTGGACGGCGGCGCGGACGGGCGCGTTCGCCGTCGCCGCCGGAGCAGCCAACGCCCTGCACGGCGCAGGCCAATGCAGCGCGGAAGAGATTTTCGCGTTGCAGCCGCGCGTCACTTTCACCCGCAGCGTGGTGGAAGAATTAAACAGACGCGAAAAATGATTGAGCGGAATATGAGCGCGGGAGTGGCGAATGTTAAGACAGAAGCGAACTGCTCCAAACGGCATCCGCCGCGTTTATCCGCGACGGTGGCTCAAGCTATTTGCAAGCCGCTTCAGTGTTTCCAATCCGCCGGGACGAACTCCACGGCGACCAGTTCGCCGTCGGCGCGTGTGTCCTTCGGCGGACGATAAGTGACCAGCACCGGATTTGAACGCGGGCCACACTCGATGCGGCCTCTCGCTTCCGTCGTGTAGGTCACGAAGCGGATGCGGCTGAGCGCGGGGCTGCGCAGTCTCAACGTGCGCTCGCCCGTCTCGACCAGAAGCATGACGCCTGACTCCTCACACTCGACGCTGACAAGTTGACCGCACGCCTGCTGCCCCTCGAAACGCAATTTCTTGTACTGCGGACCGGGCTGCGGCATGTCGCACGGCAAGGTCTCGGCGGCGGGCAACGGCGCAACTTCCGCTTCTTTCTCAACGCCCGCCCCGCCCGTCACGGCGTCGCTGTCAGCCCGGCGCTTGGCGGCGAGTTCCTCCCCCGCCGCCACTTTTTCGAGCAGCGTCCGTGCTTCAGCGCGAATCCGCGCCGGTTGAAGTTCAGGCGCGAATGGCTCAAGGAGCCGCCGGGCCTGGGCGAACTCCTCCCGGCGCAGGTGAATTTGCGCGAGCAGCAACTCGAACTCCCGGCGCTTCGGTGCGAGCGCGGCGGCGTGCCGGAGCAGCCGCATCGTCTCATCCACCTGCGGACTTCGTTCCAGATCAACTGTACCGAGCAGGGCATAGGCTTCGAGAAACTCCGGCTCCAGTTCGATAACTCGCTTGAGTTCGGCGCGGATGAGGCGAGTCGTCGCGGCGTATCCAGCGACGGTCTTGTCCGTGTCCAGTCCTTCGCGGCGCAGCAGGTCTGCATAATAAAAACGCGCGAGATAATTTCCCGGTTCGATCTCGATGGCGCGCTGCAAATGCTCTTTCGCTTCACCCAGGCGATTTTGGGCGGAGCGCAGCAGGCCGAGCGAGGCGTGCGCGGGCGCAAGGTTGCCCTCTGATTTCAAGGCGCGGGCGAGATACGCTTCGGCATCGGCGGGACGATCCGTATGCAACAGCAGATCGCCCAGCGCCGCCTGCGCTTCCGCCGCGCCCAGAGCGCGACTCTCCAACTTCACCTCCGCCGGCGGCGGCGACTCTGCCAATTCCGCCAACGATTCCACTCGCTCGCCGTATCGCGCGGCGCGGACGTAGAAGCGCAACTCGCCTTCCAATTGTGTGAAGTCCAGCTTGAACGCACGCCGGAAACTCTCCTCGACGGTCGCGCCCGCCGCCGACAATTCCAGATAACGCGCGAGTTGCGTTTGACGCGCGCCGCTCCGGTCACTCAACAGATAATGCACGAGCGCCCACGACTGGGCGTAGAAGACGCCTTGCTTTTCGTGATAATCAGATGACGAAAAATTGACGGAGAAGAGCGTCCGCAGCGGCAGCAGTTCGCGGCTCGCCAGTTGGCGCAGGCGGGACTCAGATGATCTGCCGAATGTTACCTGCTTCCCGTCCTTCGATAATTCAAATTCGCTGTAATACTGCGCCGCCCCTTCGCTGAACCAAAGCGGCGCGTGGGCGTAGCTGTTCCGCACGAGCGCGTGGACGTACTCGTGAAAGAGGATGGAAGACTGCCCGCGAGCGCTTTCCCGTTCCAGTGAAAGCGTGATGTACTTGATGTCGGGGCTAAATTGAAAGTAACCGGCCACGTCGTGTCTGATGTCGCCGTTGAAAAGCGGTTTGAAGAATGCGTAATCGCTGTCGTGCCGGAAGAGAAGCACGGTGAGGGGAATCGAAACGTCGAAATTGTCCGTCTCCTGACGCCGTGAGAAGAGCGCACGAAATTCCTCCAACCGCACGGCGGCGCGGCGCGCTTCTCCTTCGCCCGCGTTACTGACGATGAGGAAATTCTCCGAACGCACCCGCGTCCAATTGCTCGCCTCCACCGCGCGCGTCCGCCCGGCGGCCATCAATAAAAGAGGAGCGACGAAGAGGATGAGGTAAACAGATCGTTTTAAGATTGCGGTTTCCATCTGACGTTAAGAGGCAACAGGCTTCGGGCGGGGAAGAGATTTTTCCGCCGCGCGCGTTGATTATACGCTTCTTCTCTCTTCCGCGAAATTTTCACCACACATTCAAGTTAAGCTTCACCCGTCAGACTCAAGCCGGTCTTTGGGGCTGGCTCGCCGCAGAAGATTTGCCGGGTGTGACATCGAGTGTGTCCGGCGCGGCTGTGCTGGTGGTTGACATTCCGGGGTATTCACCGGAATATCGGCGGAAAGCGGAAGGGGTATCGAATTTATGAGCGCAACGGAGACTAATAGCTCGAAAGCGACGGATGTGGAATTGGCGGGGCGCAGCGCGGCAGGCGACCGCGAGGCGTTCGAGAGCTTGTACCACCGCCACTTTCGCCGCGTCTATGCCCTCTGCCTGCGCATGACAACCAATCCTTCGACGGCGGAAGACCTGACCCAGGAGGTTTTCATTCACCTCTTCAACAAGATCGGCAGCTTTCGCGGCGACTCGGCCTTCACCACATGGCTGCATCGCCTGACTGTCAACCATGTCCTGATGTACTTCCGCAAGAAAAGCACCCGCTCCGAGTTGCTCACGGACGAAGGCGAAACGCCCGTCCAGATCGTGCGCGGAACGGAAAACCAGAACCGGATGCCCGTCGTTGACCGCATCGCACTGGAGAAAGCCGTCTCGGAATTGCCGCCCGGCTATCGCAACGTCTTCATCCTCCACGACGTGGAAGGCTATGAACATGAAGAGGTCGGGCGGATGCTCGGCTGCTCCACCGGCACGAGCAAATCCCAATTGCACAAAGCGCGGCTGAAATTAAGAGACTTGCTTAGGCGACAGGCCGCGCTCAATTAGCATCGTAGCAGAGCGGAAATTCTAATAACCCCCGGAGAGACCTCAGATGGACTGCGAACAAAGTTTGGAAGTGCTCAGCGAATATTACGCCGGCGACCTCGGCGAAATAGAGCGCGTGGCCGTGCATGTGCATCTCAGTTGCTGCCCACCCTGCAACGACGTTTATCTCGATGTCGAAATAATCGTGGTTTCGGCGCGGGTATTACGCGCTGAAGACGGCGTTTCCTTTCCTGACGAAAACGCCGTCTGGCAGCGCATGCAGTTTTCCTGAATTATTACGCGAGCATTTGACATGGGCGGCATGTGCTCGATGGCGGAGCATGAGGATGGCGGAGCGTGGGCACGCCGTTTTTTTCAGATATTTTTCGCCGTATGCAAATGGCTCTTGGTTGAGTGTCGCCATTTGTAGCTGTTTCGCAGCAGTTTCGCCAGCATTTTGTTAGTTTTTCGCCTTAGTTCCCGCCCCTCAAACGCTTATTTTTCCTCGCGATAAAACTTTTTAATCTTTTGTTTCATCTAATGCGTAGTCTATGCGGTGGGCACGCAAAGGTTGCCCAACACGGCGAAGAGGTTTATGCTAGCAGGCTAATTCGGCCTTAGGTAAAAGTTTATTATTAGGGAACACTCATCGCGCACAATGCGTCGGGGAGTGTGCAGAGGTTAAATTTCGAGCATGATTGAGAAGGACAGAGCGGACGATGGCCTACGTCCAGTGGGTTTTGGCGGCGACAAATATCTTTCTTTCGATGGTGTCGGCGAAGAGCAGCACGACGACGCCATCTCGACCAGCAAACTTGAAGATGTGTTGCAGAAACTTGGCGGGGCGAGCCTCACCGAAGCTGACTCGGACGAACTCCTGATTGAAGAGGTCGCGGCGGTTGCGGCGGACGAGACGGATGACCCGCTGGATGCCGAGGACGAACTCGACTTGTCAGCCGGGGTGGACGACAAATCGAGCGACCCCGTGCGCACCTACTTACGCCAGATGGGGACGGTTCCCCTCTTGACGCGCGAGCAGGAAGTTTCCATCGCCAAGCGCATCGAGCGCGGCCAGAACCGCACGCACAAGGCACTGGCGCGTTCGCCCATCGCCCTCAAAGAACTGATCAAAATCGGGCAAGATATTGACGCGGGCATGCTGAGCATCCGCGATGTGGTTGCGTTTGCCGACCAGGCCGATGTCGCCGATCTCGAAGACAAGACGGAAGAGTATCAGCGCTGGACGCTCGAAGGCATCGAGAAGATCAACACGCTCTTCCAGCATGGATTGAAAGAATGGGAGCGACTGCGCGCCGAGTATCAGTTAGCGCGCGGCAAGCGCAGCAAGAAACTTTTGCGTATGCGCCGCAAGGTGGCGGGCGCGCGGCTTGAAATCGCGCAGGAGATGAAGCAACTCACGCTAAAAGACGCCACGCGTCAACGTCTCATCGACGCCATCGCCGCTGTCCACAAAGAAATTCGCGTAGCCGAACGCGAAATCGAGAAGTACACGGAGAAACTGGGCGGCAAACGGATCAAGCCGGAGCAGGAGAAAGATTACAAAAAGCACATCGCCTTCGCCAAACGCCGCCTGAAGGATATCGAGGCCGAACATCAGGTTCCCGTCCTCGAAATCAAACGCTCGCACCAATCAATCGCGCGCAGCGTCGCCGAAACGATTGAGGCCAAGAGCGAATTGACGGAAGCGAATCTGCGGCTCGTCGTATCCATTGCCAAGAAGTACACGAATCGCGGTCTCCAATTTCTCGACCTCATTCAGGAGGGCAACATCGGCCTGATGCGCGGCGTGGAGAAGTTCGACTGGCGGCGCGGCTACAAGTTTTCGACCTATGCGACGTGGTGGATCCGTCAGGCCATCACGCGCGCCATCGCCGACCAGGCGCGCACCATCCGCATCCCCGTCCACATGATCGAGACGATCA
>JBPCIP010000029.1:0-24158 GCA_051006195.1 Pyrinomonadaceae bacterium | reverse complement strand
TCAGACCGGCCGACAGAAAGACCGGGGTGGAGAGGGGGGCTAGGCCCGTTGTTGCGGCGTCCGATTCGGAACCGGCGGGCACGTCCCCCCGCTAAACATTCGTTTCTCATTTTGATATGCAAGTCGGTATCAGATATGAAATCTCAAATCAGAGATCATCAATTTCTTCAAATCATTCCGACCACACGAAGGTGCGCCCGAACGCTTGCCGCGCCCGCACGTGCGCGTCGGCGTAAACTTCCGCGAGCACCGCATCGCGCAGCACTTCGGCGGGCGGGCCCGCCGCCGCAACCTTGCCGCAACGCATCGCGTAGACTTGATCGAAGGCCGGGTCGAGCAGTTGCAGATCGTGCGTCACCATGAGCGCGGTGATGCCCCGTTCGTCGCACAGGCGGCGCAGGTGTCGAATCAGTCCGGCGCGGTGTTTGAGATCGAGCGCGGCAGACGGTTCGTCCAGCAATAGACATTCCGGCTCCTGCGCCAGAGCGCGGGCGAGGGCGACGAGTTGCCGCTCGCCGCCCGAAAGTTCCGTTACGCTGCGCGCCGCGAGGTGCTCAGCATCAATCGCCGCGAGCGCAGCGTGCGCCACCGCGAGATCGTGCTCGTTTTCAAAGCGAAACCGCGTCGTGTAAGGGCTGCGCCCCATCAGCACCACTTCGAGCGCGGTCAGCGGAAAGATGCTCGCCGACGCCTGCGGCACATAAGCGATGCGCCGCGCCCGCCCGCGCGGTTCGAGCGAGCGAAGCGGCACGCCGTCGAAAAAGACTTCGCCGCGCGTGGGCGCGACGAGTCCGCCGAGCAGGCGAATCAACGAGGACTTCCCCGACCCGTTTGCCCCGATGAGAGCCGCGAGCGTTCCGCGCCGCAAACTGAGCGACGCGCCGCACACCACCTCCGGCAAGTTCGCCGCGTAAGCGAAACGCAACTCGCGCGCTTCGAGCAACGATGCGTTCGTCGAAGCGCGCCGCCCGCTCGTCGCCGGCTCACCCGTTGTTCCTGCTGCTGCTGCTGCTGCTGTCGCTCGTCCAGCTTTCATCTCACATCTCACATCCATTCAACGCGCCCGCTCGTTTATTCAACGCGCCCGCTCATGGCCGCCGAATGCTGCGGGGTGAATCAACCCGGCGAACTTGCGCGCCGTCTCGCCGACGAACTGCGAAGGATGCAGCATCGACTCGTCGCGCAGCAAGTAGACGCGCCCCTCGCGCACGGCCTTCACGTTCGCCAGTTCCTTCCAGACCTCCTGCGTGTTCTCCGCCAGTTGCCCCTCGCCGCTTTGCAGCATGTCGAAGATGATGTCCGGGTTGAGGGAGACGACGGCCTCTTTGCTGATCTGGCCGAAGCCGTTCGAGGCGGGCGGCGCGATGGATTCGCCGCCCGCCGTCTCGATCAACTCGGCGATGAAACTGCCGCGCGTCGCCGTATACAATCCGCGCAAAGTTCCCGGCACGCGGTCCACGATGCAGAGCACGCGCAGGCGCGGGAGTTCGCGCGTGCGCCCGCGCACCTCATCAAGCTTCGCGCGCGTCTCGCCGACGAGTTTGCGCGCCGCCTCATCCGTGCCCGTTGCCGCCCCGATCTGTTCGATGCCGAGGAGCGCATCTTCCACCGTGTAGCTGGGCACGGAGACGGTGCGGACGCCGAGCGCGTCGAGTTTATCCTTGATGAGCGGCGACTGCGAGGCCGTCATCACGATGAGATCGGGACGAAGCGCGGCGACCTGCTCCAGATTCGTGTTACTCCACCCGCCGACCTTCGGCAGCCGCGAGACCTCCGGCGGAAACTTATCGTAATCTGACACAGCCACCACGCGCCCGAACGCCCCGACCCCGTAGAGCACCTCGGTCGTGCTCGGACTGAGCGAGATGATCCGTTGCGGCTGTTGTGCGGGCGTTGATGCTTCGCGAGCGTTATTGCCGGTCTTGACATATATCTTATTGTCGCCGCCGCCGCATGCGACGCACAACAACAGCGCGGCGACGAGCAGCAACCACATGCAGAGATTGTCAGAGCGTCTCTGGTTCTGTGACTGCAACATATTTCCGCTCCTCCTTCTTCGCTTTGTAGGGGCAATGACGGCAATTGCTTTCACAGCAGGAGCCGCGCCGGAGATGGAAGCGGGCGGTGAAAACCATCGCCGCACCTTCCCAATAATAATCCTCGCCCTCGACGAGCGGAGTCCGACCGGCTTCAACTTTCATACTCATTCTTCACCGCCGATCTAGAAGCTGAACTGCGCGCCCGCCTTGCCCGTCCGCCCCGGCGTGCGGAAGCCGTTCTCGTAATACTCGCGCCCGAACAAATTCTCCACGTAGCCGAAGAAACGCAAACTGCGCGACTCGCCGAGCGGCAGCGTGTAGTTTGCGCCCGCGTCGGCTTTGACGATGCCGTCGAAGCGATAGACGAAGCTGTTGAAGGTGGCGGGGTCGAAGACAGGCGCGAGGTAGTTGCTAGACGCCGTGAAGTCGAAGTTGAACAGTACGCGCCGATTGATGCGCTGCGTCGCTGTGAGCACGAATTGATGGTCGGGAATGGCGAAGGAACGCAGCACATCGCCGACGCGCGGACGGCGCTCATCGGCGTTCGTATAAGTATAAGCGGCGCGCACGTCGAGCGTGCGCGCGGGCGTGGCTTCAAAACTCAGTTCGAGGCCGCGCGCAAGGCCGCCGTTCGTGTTGACGTAGCCGCCGAATCGCCCAAACGGGTCGGGCTGCGCGACGAGGCCGGAGAAGTCGAATGCGATCACTTCCTGCAAGCGCGTGTAGAAATAAGTCGCCGAAGCGCGCAGGCGATTGCGTGAGAAAGTTTGATCGAGTCCGGCGTCGAAGGCGAGCGAACGTTCGGGACGCAGGCGCGGGTCGCCGAAGGGCGAATAGCCGCCGAAGAAACTGCTGAACGATGTGCCGAAGCGTTCAAAGAGCGAAGGCGCGCGGTAGCCATTGCCGACGTGGGCGCGCAGTTTCGTGCCCTGCTCACGGAAGAAATAAGCGATGGAGCCGTCGCCCGTGTAGGCGCGCGGCGGCGAGACGAAACTGATATCGTTGAAAGGCGCGGCAGTTGTCGGCGCGAAGCGCGGCGCGCCGAGCGAGAAGGATTGCGTGCGGAAAGCGGCGGAAAGTTGGAGGCGATCATCGAGCAGCCGCGTCTGGTCCTGAATGAAGAAGGCGTGGCTGCGCTCGGTCACTTCAAGCGTGAAGTTACCGGCGTTCGTTTCAGGGAACGAGCGATTGATGAAACGCTCGCGCTCGAATTCATAACCGGCGGTGATCAAGTTGGCGCGACCCAGACGAAAATCGGTGCGCGCGTTCAGGGTGTGGACGCGCCCGTCGAAATCGGTGCGCGCGTTGCCGAACGGCTCGAAGCCCGTCCCGCCGGGGCCGTCGTAAAACGCGCCGTCAGTCCGATTTCCCTGATAAGAAACGGTGTAGCCGAAACTCTCGGTCGGACGGCCTGTCAAGATGAGCGCGCCGGAGAAGAAGCGCGAGGCGCGCGAGGCGTCTGGATCGTTCGTCGAGGGAATGAAGGTGGCCGCGCCATTGTTCAAACGGGCGGCGGGCGTGCCTGTTTCGTAACGGTGGAGTTCAGAAAGCGAGAGCGGCACGGCGCGAACGATTCCGGCAGAGAGAGCGCCGTTGATGGGGCGCGCGTCTTCGTTGAGTTGAAGGAATGAGTCCGCCGTGTAGATTCGCGCGGAAAGCGCAGTGGTCGGCGTCAACTGAAAGCGGGCGCGCCCCTGCGCGCTCGTGGTGCGCGCCGCGTCGTCGCCATCGATGCCGCGCGCGACGTTGAAATGCGAGACGCCCGCGCTGTACGTGACGCGGTTCGCGCCCGTTCCGCCCGCGAGTTGCGCGCGACCGCGAAAGAGGCCGAGGCCGCCGCCTTCAAGCAAAACATTCCCGCGCACGGGGCCGCCGCCTTCGTCCGTCACGATGTTGACGACGCCGCCGATGGCGTTCGTGCCGTAGAGCGACGAACCTGAACCGCGTAACACTTCGACGCGGCTCAGGTTCGTCGCGTGGAGATCGCTCAGGTAGCCTGAAGCGTCGCCCGACGGCGCGGACGGGTCGCGGAAACGTAAACCGTCGAACAAGATCGCCGTGTCCTGATTGCGCAAACCGCGCGTCTTGATGGAGACGAACGCGCCGGGGCCGCCAAGTTGTTGCACGCGCACGCCCGGCACTTGGCGCAGAGCCTCCGGGATCAAATACTCGTCGCGCGCTTCGATCTCCCGCGCGCCGATTGTCGTGATCGCTTTGGAGACTTCGTCAATCGGCTGCGGCGTGTCGGCGGCGGTCACGACGATTTCCGCGCGCACGCCTGCGACTTCCAGCGAGACATCGAGCATTGCCGCCTGCCCTCGTTCGACACGAACTTTGTGCGCGGTGGCGGGCGCGAACCCGCGCGCGTCGGCTTCGAGCAGATATTCGCCGGGCGCGAGACGCTCAAAGCGATACGCGCCGTTCTCATCCGTCCGCGTCGTCAAACGCAACTGCGGCGCACGCGCGTAGAGCGTCATGATTGCGCCTGCGACGCCCGCGCCCTGAGCATCGGCGACCCGACCGCCGAGCGTGGCCGTCGTGGTTTGAGCTAAAGCCGCACCCGCGCACAAAGCGACGAGCGCGCAGGAGGTCGAAAAAAATTTGTAGAATCGTGTGTTTCTCATGTCCTCTCACATTTTCTTCTTGATCATGCCGGAGAGCGAAGGACGGACAAATTAACGTGGAGGATTGAGAGGACAGGTAAAGATGCGTGCGTATTCAACCGTCAAAAAAAGAAACGCCCTCGATCTTGCCGTGGCAAGATCGAGGGCGCGTCAAAACGGGTGTCGGATCAAACGGGCGGCGGCGACTTCTGACGAGGAATAATCCGCGAGAGAGGGCGCGTGCCTGAATTTGATCGATGCACGTACTTTTGAGCCAGGCCACTCGCTCTTTCCCGGAGCGTCAGCGGTCGCCTCCGTCTCTTGATGCAGGCAAGGTTTCCTGACTTCCGGCTCAGACGCGTCGCCCGCGCGGCCTTCCCCGTCTCGCATTGAGACGAGTGACCATAACATCTTGGCAAGCGACACAATCGCCGGTCTACAGTGGCGGGAACCGTGCGGGCTTTACACCCGACTTCCCTTGTCGCCCACGGCCTCCGAACGAGCGCGCGCGGGTCACACCTGCGACGGTCAATGCGGGCGCGCTTCTTCGGAAGAAACGCGCACCCGCATTGGATAGCGATACAAGTTATTCAAACTACAAAGAACAAAACGTGGGACACTCTCTTGCGTCCCCTCGCGCCGCGTGCTGCCGTTCATCTCCCAGTCTTCTAGATTATATGCAGCGCGGGCAAACAACGTAACATCCGCCACCGGCAAGGTCAAGTTGAGCGGCGGTCAGACTTGCGGGGAAATTCACTTGCGCAAAACTCTTTCGAGCGCAGTGAACCCCGCCTCGTCGAAGCCGGTGAGGGGGAACGAAAACGCCTCGGCATCAGGAGCAGCTAGTGTCACTTCAGGAACGGACGATGATTTTTCCGGGGCGGCAATTGTCCCCCGCTGCGTCAGGTTGAGGGTGAGCGGCTTACAATTTTCCCGTATCTCAGGCAGCAACCAGAACCATTGAAGATAACCGGCGAAGAGCAGCGTCGGCCAATCGAGCAACCAACTCGAATCTCTGATTCCTCCCACACTCTCAACGAAAATCAAGAGGAACAGCATCGCTACCGGCCCCGTCGGAAAAGATAAGACGACCATCGCCGCTTCAACCAGCAGCATCACCCCTCCCACCTGCGCGTCGCCACTCTGTTCAATCTCCAACAGACGATGCAGGATGAGAGTGATCAAGCTTGCCACAAGCCACGCTTTCTCAATTGTCGGTTTGCATTGCAAACGCATTTCCCCCCTCCGCACATCCGGTCCAGGACGAGCGCATAAAACTGCTCGCCGCGCTTCATGTATGTGAAAGTTTAGACGCATCGCCGAGACTTTTGTTCCCATCCGGCCTTGACCTGCCGTAACATGCATGCCCGATGAGAATAGAAACATCGTGACCGCTCAGCCGCCGCGTTACGACGCTATTGCGCCGTACTACGACCGCGCGATCCGCCCGCTCGAACGCCTGCTGCTCGCGCGCCTGCGCGCCGCGACGCTGCGCCGGCTTCCCCGCGACAGCAGCAGCAGCAGCCGCATCCTGGAAATCGGCGCGGGCACTGGGCTCAACTTTCCCCATTACCCGCGCGACGCACACGGCGCGGCCACCGAACCGAGCCGCGAGATGCTCCGGCGGGCGCACGCCAAACAGTCGCGCCCCGCGAGCATTCATCTCGTGCAGAGCCGCGCCGGGCAACTGCCCTTTGCCGATAATTCATTCGACGCGGCCTTCGCCACGCTCGTTTTCTGTTCCGTCGCTTCGCCGCCCGGAGCCTTTGCCGAACTGCGCCGCGTCGTGCGCGCGGGCGGTCGCGTCGTCCTCCTTGAACATGTGCGCCCCGCCGGACTTCTCGGCCCCGTCTTCGACGCGCTCAGTTTCTTCACCGTCCGACTCTGCGAGGACCACTTCAACCGCCGCACCGCCGAAGCCGCATGCCGCGCCGGGCTACAGTTGATCAGCATCGAGCGTCACGCCTTCGGCATCATCCAGATCATCGTTTGTGAGGTCTAAAAAATCCGAAATGAAGATCAATACTGCGAGCGTTCAGTCAATTCTTCATGCCTTCTTTGCGGCTTTGCGCCTTTGCGTGAAAACAATTTCACGCAAAGGCGCAAAGCCGCAAAGTAAAGACAATGAAATGTGTCCTTGTTCCTTTCGCCCTTTCGCGCCTTTGTGGTTAATTTACTTTGAGGCTCGCCGGAGCATCCGATTACAATGACCACACACGAGACGACACCCGCGCGCACCTGCGCCCACATCGGCTGTCAAGGCTGGAACTACGAAGACTGGACCACCGGCCCGGCCAGCGACGAGACGGTTTTCTTCCCGCGCGGCACGCGCCCCGCCGCGATGCTCGACATCTACCCGCGCGCCTTCGAGACGGTTGAAGTGGACTCCACCTTCTACGCCGTCCCTTCCGCCGCCACCGTCGACGGCTGGCACAAACGAACCCCGGCGCGCTTCACTTTCGCCCTCAAACTTCCTCAACAGATCACGCACGAATTCGGCCTCCGACGCGGCGGCAACGAACTGCTCGCCGAATTCTGCGACCACGCGCGCCTGCTCCACGACAAACTCGCCGCCGTGCTCATCCAACTCCCGCCGCAATTTGAAGCCGCCCCTGACAACTTACGCGCCCTCGAAACCTTCCTCCCGCGCCTGCCCCGCAACCTGCGCTTCAGCATCGAATTTCGCCACGCGAGTTGGATCACCGACGAGACGCTCAACCTGCTCGCCTCGCACCGCGTCCCCGTCGCCCTCGTCGAAGGCCAATGGATCGCGCGCCGCACGCTCTTTCGCACCGTCGAACAAATGACCGCCGACTTCGCCTACATCCGCTTCATGGGCGCACGCGACCTCACCCGCTTCGACCGCATCCAACGCCCCCAGGACGCTAATCTCAAACTCTGGGCTGAGGCCATCACCCGTCTCTGCGCCCGCGTCCCGCACGTCTACGCCTACTTCAGCAACTACTACGAAGGCCACGCTCCCGCCTCCGCCAACCATCTCAAACGCCTCCTCCGCCAATCAACCCTCTCGCCCGCCGACCTCGAAAATCAACCATCGCTTTTCTGAGCTTAACGGAAGACAGAAACATGCCTTCACAACAAAGTTATCCCGCGCGAAGTCGAATAACAGCACAAAGCAGAGTGTTATACTGCCGCCCGCCATTTAATTAGGAGTTAGGTTTCTTAGCTTATGAGACGGATTATTCAAGCCAACCGCCCGGTAGCTTTTCTCATAAGGCTTTATTGAATCGAGAGTTGAATGCCGCTAGCGAGCAGTGGCTTAATTGGAGCGGCAGATGCCTGTTGAGTGAAGTGACATTATGAGGTTGAGGACTGAGCATGAAGACTTATACTTACATTGTCGAGAAGTGCCCCGATACCGGTTTCTATGTCGGCTATGTGCCGGGATTTCCCGGCGCTCATAGCCAGGCTGAGACGCTTGACGAGTTGCAGCATAATATGCGGGAAGTGATCGAAATGCTGCTTGAAGATGGTGAGCCGGAGCCGGAAACTGAATTTATCGGCACACAGATGGTGAAGGTCGCCTGAAGATGGGTAAGTACCCTGTCATGAAACCCAGAGAGGTGGCCGCCATTTTGGAGAAGCTTGGCTTTATTGAGGCTCGCCAGCGTGGCTCGCATAAACAGTATCGCCATTCCGATGGACGGAGCACGACAGTTCCGTTGCACGGGAGCCGGGACATCTCGCCCATTCTTTTGCGGCAGATTGCTAAAGACATTGGCCTCACTATCGAAGAGCTGCTGCAATACAGGTAACGGCAGCTAACATTATCCGCGTCTCATCCTAGCCCGTCCTCGCCGAGCCGCTTCATGATGTCTGTGAATTTCTCCACGTCGGCGCGGGTGCGCTCCATCGTGCGGCGGCTTTCGAGGTAGGCGGCCCAGTTGGGCGTCTGCGTGAGGGCGCGCGTGGTGTCTTCGTCGAGCACCTGCGCCATGAGGGCGACGAGGTCGCTAACGACTCCGGTGTGATCGAGCAGCGATTGGATGATGGAATAGGCGAGGCGCGCTTGCTCGAAGTCGAGATCGCGGCGCGCGGGAGCGTCGGCGTCGGGCGGTGGCTGCTCGCTCATCAATTCGTCTCCTCGTCGCCAGCCGAGGTGGCGTACCAACTGCCGCGCACGAACGGGAGTTCCGCGACCTGCGCCGCGCGTGCGTCTTCGCCGGAGACGACTGCGACCTGTGTGCCCGGTTGGAGATAGTCGTAACGGATCACGCCGAGCGCGACCGTGCGCGCGAGGCGCGGCGAGAAGACGGCGGACGTGATGCGCCCGATCTCTTTGCCGTCCGTCGATCTCACTTTCGCCTCCGCCGCGAGTTCCCTTTGATCTTCAAGGACGAGTCCGGCGAGACGTTTGGCGACGTGGCCGCGCCAGTGGATGCGCGCGATGATCTCCTGCCCGACGTAACAACCTTTGGTGTAGCTGACGGCTTCCTCCTGTCCCGCTTCGAGCACGACGTTCGCCTCGCTCACGTCCACGCCGTAGCGCGGCACGCCCGCCTCCACGCGCAAAATTTCAAAAGTCTCGAAACCAACCGGACGCGCGCCCGCCTCTGTCAACGCTTCCCACAAAGCCGCCGCCGCACCCGCCGCGATGAACACGTCGTAGCCGTCTTCGCCCGTGTGCGTCGCCCGCGTAATAGTGACCGGATGAGCGTCTCGCCATGAAACGCCGGTCACGCGCCCGCGTCCGGTGTGCGCGGCGATGCTGCCCAACACCGTCTCGATGATCGCGGGCGACTTCGCGCCTTGCAGGGAAAGCTGCGCCGTCTCGCGGCTGATATCCCTGACGCGGAAATCTCCGGCGAGCGTGAAGCGTGCGAGCGTCTGGAAAACCTTCTCGCGCGTGGCGGTTTCCGTATCGAAGAGAAAACTCGTTTCCTCGCCCGGTCGCATGACGCGCACGTTGGCGAGCAGGCGTCCCTGCACATTGGGAAAAGCGGCGGGCATCCGTGCGCCCGCCGCGAGCGTCTTCATGTCGTTCGTGATGAGGCCGTTTAGAAATTGCACGGCTTCCGCGCCGCTCACCTCGATGCGAGAGCGCGCCGTGGAGAGATCGATCAACCCCGCGCCGTCCGCGCCGCGTATCGCTTCGTACTCCGCACCCGCATTGCCGTAGTTTGCGGGGAGCATCCAGCCATCGCGTCCGGCGAACGTCGCGCCGTGCTTTCGGTGTGTCTCTTCGAGCGTTAGTTTGTGAATCGTCAATTCTTCAACCGCTTCATCCATTGTTCGTTAAAAAATCTCTCGTCGGATTTCATTGTGGATTTCAATATTGATTTCAATGTTCCTGCCTGGCGAGCGCTTTAGAGCTTTGCCGGATGGCACGCGCAACCACCGCATAGTCGCGTAGTTGTGCGTCCTCGCGGCGGTGCGAGGCGAGCACCTGCGGGCTGGGATGATAAAGCGGCACGAGCAGGCGTTCGTGCCAAATGCACACGCGACCGGCTGAATCTTTGAGTGAAAATTGATGATACTCAATGCGACCGAGGGCGGCAAGCGCGACCGCTCCAAGCGTGACGACTACCTGCGGCGAGACGAGTTCGATTTGACGGCGCAGAAAATCGGCGCAGTTCAGCGACTCGCCAATCGCTGGTTTTCGATTCGCGCCCGACTCTTTGCGCGGATTGCAGAGGACGGAATTAGTGATAAAAATTTCACTGCGCGCGAGTTTGATCGAGGCGAGGAAGCGTGCAAAGTTGTGGCCGGATTGGTCGCCGGAAAAAGGCACGCGCGTGCGGTCGCCGCCCTGCCTGCCGGGCGCTTCGCCGATGAACATCACGCGCGCGTGGGGGTTGCCGTTCCGCTCGCTCAAGACCGCCGTGCGCCCGCACATCGCCGCGCACCGGCGACACGCGGCGGCCTCTCTTATAAGCGCGGCGAAAAGTGTGCGCTTTGGTTCGATTGAATCCATCGAGGGGATTGAACCACAAAGTCGGCGGCGAGACGAAGCGCCGGGATTGGCCTTCATCTCGCCGCCGACTTGGCCGGAGAAAATACGCTCGCTATTTGCTCACTGTGATCTCGCGCGAGGTCGAATTGTAGCCGCCGTTTTCGACGACGTTGCCGTCCTTGCCTACGAGTTCGAGTTTGACGGTGTGTTTGCCGTTCGTCCAACCCGTCAACCAGATCGGCTCCCACTTATCGATGAACTTCGCGTCGCCGCCATCGACCATGTAACGCACGCGATACTCACCGCCGTCGCCTTGCAACTTCGCGTTCGAGAGCCAGAAGTCGATCATGACGGCTTCGGCGTCAGCGCCTTTGTTTTCACCCTTCGGACGGCTGTAAGTGAGCAGCGGTTTCGCCCGGTCGATTTCTCCGGCCTGACTCGCCGGCATCTCCTTGCCTTCGCGCGGCGCGGCGGCGTTGGCGTTCGCGGCGTTCGTGTTCGCGCCGGCGTTCGCGTTGGCGTTTTTATTGTCGGCCATCGTTTGCCCGGTCGCAGTGGTCGTCGGGCGAGAGGCGTCGCCGCCGCCTGTGACGTTGAACGTGACCATCTGGAACGAGCCGGCGTTCTTGTAGCTCTCGTGCCACGGGCGCGAGGCGAAGATGCGCAGGGTGTGTTTGCCTGCAGTGACGTTGCGCAGTTCAAACGACTGGTCGAGATTGTAGTAAGCCTCATAGGGTTGATTATCAAGGATGACGTGGATGTGATTGCCCATGCCGGTCGCAGGGTCTTTCATCGGCTTGTAGCCTTTGAGTTCGCCCGCCAGAGCGAGTTTGACGTTGACGGTCGAACTCGCGATGGTCGCGCCGTCGCGCGGTTCAACGAAGCGGAGCGCGGGCTCGGCTTCATCCTGCTCACCGCGCGCCGCCATCATGTCTGCGAGCCGCTGCGGGCGGGGGGCGACGTTCAAATTTTGCGGCGAAGGCGAACCGGCGGGCGGCGGCGTGACGGTGGTCGTCGCGGTCGTGTTGGCGTTCGCATTCTGGGTCGTGGTGCAAGCCGAAGACGAAAGCAACGCGACGGCGAACACGACGCAGAGGGTGACGGGCAAAGAGAGACGGGCGGAAAGTTTCATGTGTGCCTCCTGTGAATGGTCCGAGCGATTGCGCGTGAGAGTATAGAGAGAAACGGTCAAAGTAAAAAGGCGAAGGGCAAAAGTGGAAGCGGCAAGTGTTCAACTTGCCGTCTCCACTTTTGCCAGTCCGTTTCTAATTTCCACTTTCGCCTGTTTGCGCTCAAACCCGATGTTCCTAAATGGTGGCCGGGCGCGAAGAACCCTCCGCACGGAGACGTTGTTCGACCGCGTTCCAATCGATATTCGAGAAGAAAGACTCGATATACTTAGGACGTTCGGCGGGCATATAGTCGAGCAGGAAGGCGTGCTCCCACACGTCCATCACCAGCACGGGCGTGAAGCCGGAGACATTGCCCGTTTCGTGCAGTGTGATCCAGTGGTTCGAGAGGCGACCGTTGGCCGGGTTCTGGTAGCACATCGCCCAGCCGACGCCGCGCATCTTGCCGATGCCGACGAAATCGGCCTTCCAGATGTCGTAACTGCCGAAACTCGCTTCCGCCGCTTGGGTAAAGTTCGATTGCTTGTCGGGGTCAACCGAGCCGTCACGCTTCATGTTGCCGAAGTAGTATTCGTGCAACACCATGCCGTTGTACTCGAAGCCGAGCCGCCGCGAGAGTTCCGAGTAAGCGGGCATCTCGTCCTGATCGACTTTGCCGTCTTCAAGAAACTTCGCGATTTTCTCCGTCAGGTTGTTCGTCTCTTTAACGTAGCCCTGATAAAGTTTGAAGTGCACCTCAAGAGTTTTGTCCGAGATGCCGTTCAGCCCGCTGAGGTTAAATTCCTTCGGTTGATAACTGTTGCTTGTGATCATCTTTGTTGCCTCTTTTCTCTACGGATAAGTACGTGGTCGTGCAGGTAACAGTTTATACCCGCCGGGGCGTCGGTGTGTAACGAATGAATGAAGAGGGTGAGAAAAAACAGTGACGACTAAAAGTGATGAGTAATGAGTGATGAGTAAAAAACAATGGACTTGTCTTTAACTCATCACTCATTACTCATCACTCATTACTTCCCCACGGCTACTTGCCGAGGATGATGTAGTCGCCGTGGGAAGTGCCCATCAGGAAGAGCATGGGGAGCGAGAGCCACGCGTTGGTGCGCGAGGCGAGAAAGGCGCGGCGCGCGAGTTCGGGCGGCGCGGCTGGCCCCGTCCCGGCGGTCGCTGCGATGAGTCGTTTCTGCGAAGGCCAGATGATGCCCCACACGTTCAAAAGCATGATGAGGCCCATCGCGCCGCCGATGCCGATGGAAAAAGTCTTATTGCTGGCGTAACTGTCGCCGCCCGCCGTCAGAGAAGAATTCAACCAACTGACGATCACCACCGCCATGATGAGCACGAGAACAGCGACGACTGCCGCCAGCACGCGCCCGTCTTTCGTCAGCGCGGGCACGCGCGTGATGAGAAAAAATTCAATCGCAAAAGTGACGATCCCGATGAGCAGCCAGACGATGAGCACGACCCATGTGTTAGCCGCGCCGCCGTTCGCGTTGGCGTTGACCACGTCGGTCTTCAGGATGTACATCGCATAGTACATCAAACCGACGAGCACGGTGCCGAGCGCGCCCCAGCGGAAATACCAGAGCGTGCGCGACAGGAGATCGGGATTGACCTTTTTCTTCGTGTCGGCGTCGATGCCTTTTTGAAACGGGACGTTGATGAGATTGAAGAAGTAGAGCAGCCCGATCCAGGTGATGCCGAAAATGAAATGCGTCCAACGCAAAAGAATGCGTGCGAGTTCACTCGCATCAGGCGCATGAAAGATGTCTTGCAGCATCGCGAAACCGGCGGGGAGATGAGCGGTTGACTCGATCAGCATATGACCTCCGAATTTTTCTTGATTTGTGTTGTGACCTGAATCCGGTGTTACGCGCGAGAGATTAACACCAAGCGAAGTCAGGGTGCAATAAAACAGAGGTCGGAAGTTAGAGGCTAGAGGACAGTTAGAAACTGTTTTTCACCAACCTCCAATCTTCTGACCTCTAATCTTCCGCAGGTCTGGTTCCCGGCGCGAGGTTAGTGGTGCTGGCCTGCCGCAGGACGTGTACTTTCAAATCATCCCGCACGCGCACCTGACAGGAGAGGCGGACGTTCTCGGCGAGTCCCGTTTCGGCAGCGAGGCGCGTGCGTTCGGCTTCGCCGATCTCGCCGGGGTCGCCCGCTAGTATTTCCACGCGACAGGTCGTGCATTTGGCATTGCCGCCGCAGCGATGCAGGATGTCGATGCCTGCGTCTTCAATGGCGAGGACGAGTTTGCGCCCCTGCTCGGCGTCAAAGGATTGTGTGTCCGTGGCGGTTTCGACTTCGATTACTGGCATGACTTGATAGCTCCCTGAATGAAGTTTGATATGGCTTGGTTTGGGCGTGCAGTGTACAACAAACAAAGATGACGCGGTACGCGTAAGCCGTATCGTGTCTTAGGCTCCCGTCGAGGGAACTCAGGCACGATAGCGCGCTCGCGCACCGCGTCTCGGTGTTAAAGACAGAAATTGACTAGGCCGTGAACGAAGAGCCGCAGCCGCAGCCGCCCGTCGCGTTCGGATTCGTGAACGTAAAGCCGGAACCCATCACGCCGTTGACGAAGTCGATGGCGACGCCGTTCAGGTACTGCGCGCTGAACATGTCCACGAACAGACGCACGCCATGAACTTCCGTCACATGATCGCCCTGCCGCGATTCCTCTTCGATGTTCAGGCTGTATTGGAAACCGGAACAGCCGCCCGGCACCACGCGCACGCGCAGTCCGGCGGTTTCCGGCAATCCCTCTTCGCTCGACATAAACTTCTTGATCTCGGTCGCCGCATTCTCCGTGACGTTGAGCGTCATCGTCGGCATCGTTGCTGTTGACATCTTTCTTTCTCCTTAAATGAGGTTATCAGTTCTCGGTATGTTGGTTAACAAGTATTGTTAGTTGCCCGTCGTTCGCCGTGCGTTGTTTCGGCTCGACACAGGTAATAGATTCTAACCGACTCGCCCGCGAATCACTAAGACGCGGACGGCTAAAGAGCGAAACGGCTTAACGCGCCTGATTCATAATAACTTTGAGTTCAGGCTTCAACGCTTCAATCGAAACTTGCCGCGCAACCTCTTCGGCCACATGGCGAAATGCTTGCGCCTGCGGCGAATCGGGGTGGCCGACGACGATGGGGACGCCCTCGTCGCCGCCCGCACGCACGTCCAGTCCCAACGGAATTGCGCCGAGAAACGGCACGTCGTAAGCGTCGGCCAAACGCTGGCCGCCGCCTGCGCCGAAAATGTTGTAACGATTCCCTGTGTCCGGCGCGACGAAATAGCTCATGTTCTCGACGATGCCGAGCACGGGCACGGCCACCGTCTCAAACATCCTGAGCGCGCGGCGCACGTCGGCCACCGCCACTTCCTGCGGCGTCGTCACCAGCACCGCGCCCTGCACGGGCACGAGTTGCGCTAAGCTGAGTTGCACGTCGCCCGTCCCCGGCGGCATATCGACGATCAAGTAATCAAGCTCGCCCCACAACACATCCTGCAAAAACTGTCTGACCAGTCCGTGCAGAATCGGGCCGCGAAAGATCATCGGCTCGTCGCCCGGTTTCAAGATCGCCATCGACATCATGCGGATGCCGTGCGCCTTAACCGGCAGCAGTTTGTTGCCCACCACTTCCGGCTGCGACGCGGTGACGCCGAGCATCAAAGGCGCGTTCGGCCCGTACACGTCCGCATCCATCAGGCCGACGCGCGCCCCGTCTTGGGCCAGCGCGACCGCGACGTTGACGGCCACCGTTGATTTGCCGACGCCGCCCTTGCCAGAAGAGACCGCGACGATGTTGCGCACGCCCGGCACCGTCACCTTTTCGGTCAAGCCCCGGCCCTTCGGCACTTCGGCGTCCATCGTGACTTTCACGCTCGCCACCCCCGGCAGCGCGCCGACGAATTGTTCGGCCTGCGTCTGCATCTGCTCTTTGACGGGACAGGCCGGAGTCGTCAACACGATGCGAAACGAAACCGCGCCGCCGTCGATGCGTACATCTTTGATGAATTCGAGCGTGACGATGTCTTTGTGCAGGTCTGGATCAATGATTTTGCTGAGAGCGTCGAGCACGCTCTGTTCTGAAATTTGTGCCATAATTGTCATCCGGCTAATTATAAAACTATTTATAGTTAACGTACAATTGAGGGCTCATGATCAGCGAAAATCAACTCAAGATCGTCCGCGCGGCCTGTCCGCACGACTGCCCGGACACATGCGCGATGCTCGTCACGGTCGAAGCGGGGCGCGCCGTGCGCGTTGCGGGCGACCCTGCGCATCCCTTCACGCGCGGGACGCTTTGCACCAAAGTCGCCAACTACGAGCAGCGCACGCACAGCCCCGACCGCATTCAAACTCCCTTGCGGCGGGTGGGCGCGAAAGGCGAGGGGCGCTTGCGACGCATCAGTTGGGACGAAGCGTTGGATGAGATCGCGACGCATTTTCGTGCGCTCGGCGAATCGGCGGAAGGCGCGGAGACGATCATGCCCTATAGTTATTATGGCACGATGGGATTCGTGCAATCGGAATCGATGGACCGGCGATTCTTCAATCGCCTCGGCGCGTCGCTGCTGGAGCGCACGATCTGCGCGTCCGCCGGCACCGCTGGCTACAAAGCGACCATCGGCGCAACTATCGGCCCCGACCCGGAACGCTTCCGCGACGCGCGCCTCATCATCCTCTGGGGCACGAACACGATCACCAGCAACGTCCACCTCTGGCCGTTCATCCTCGAAGCCAAACACAAAGGCGCACGCGTCGTCGCCATCGACCCGCGCCGCACGCGCACCGCCGATCAATGCGACGAGCACATCGCACTCCTGCCCGGCACGGACGGCGCGCTCGCGCTCGGTTTGATGCACGTCATCTTCGCGGAAAATTTGGAGGACGAGGATTACCTTGAACGATACACCGTCGGCGCTGAAGATTTGAAACTCAGGGCGCGCGAGTATGCGCCCGAACGCGTGGCGGAAATCTGCGGGCTGAAGGCGGACACAATCGTGCGGCTCGCGCGCGAGTATGCCCGGACGCGCCCCGCCGTCATTCGCATCAACTACGGGATGCAGCGGCACGCGGGCGGCGGGATGGCCGTGCGGACGGTGACATGTCTGCCCGCCGTGACGGGCGCATGGCGCGACGCGGCGGGCGGCGTCCTGCTCTCGACGAGCGGCACGTTCCCCGTCAACCACGACGCGCTCGAACGCCCCGACCTGATTCCTGCGCCGCCGCCGCGCTCGCTCAACATGTCGCTCCTCGGCGACGCGCTGACGAAAGTGGATGACCCGCCCGTCCGCGCCCTCTACGTCTATAACTCCAACCCGGCGGCCATCGCGCCCGAACAGTCGAAGGTGCTCGCAGGCTTGAGACGCGAAGACTTGTTCACGGTCGTGCATGAACAGTTCATGACCGACACATGCGACTACGCGGACATCGTTCTGCCCGCGACGACGCAGCTTGAGCACTTCGATCTGCATAAGGCTTACGGCCATCTCTATCTCACGATCAACGAGCCGGCCATCGCGCCGCTCCACGAAGCCAAGCCCAATTCGGAAGTCTTTCGCCTGCTCGCCGCGCGGATGAATTTTGCGGAAGCCTGTTTTAAGGATTCCGACGAAGAGATCGCGCGACAGGCGATTGACGTTCGGCATCCCGCGCTCGCCGGGATCACGCTCGAAGCCCTGCGCGAACGCGGCTGGATGCGCCTGAATGTGCCCGAAACTTTCGCGCCCTTCGCCGGGGGGAATTTCCCGACCGCGTCGGGCAAGTGCGAACTCTCCAGCGAGCAACTCGAACTTCAGAATTTGCCCGCCGTGCCGGACTTCATTCCGCCGCGCGAATCGCGCGCGAGCGCGCCCGAACTCGCGCGCCGTTTCCCGCTCGCGCTCATCAGCCCGGCGGCGCACGCCTTTCTCAATTCGAGTTTCGCGCATCTCCCCAAACATCTCCGGCAGGAGAAACGCCCTTTCGTCGAGATCAATCCTGAGGACGCCGCCGCGCGCCGCATCGCAGACGGCGACCGCGTGCGGGTGCGCAACGAACGCGGCTCGTGCGAACTGACGGCGGTCGTCACGACGCGCGCCCGCCAAGGCGTCGTCGTCTCGCCCTCGGTCTGGTGGAACAAACTCTCGCCCGGCCAGACGAACATCAATCAGTTGACTTCGCAAGACCTGACCGACATGGGCGCGGGCGCGACCTTCTACGACGCGCTCGTCGAAGTCGAACGCTTGTTGGGCGAGTCGAGCGCGCGATAAAGGCGTGCGCGGGTGTTTAGTCGTCGAGCGATGCGATCAGGACGCCGAGTACCGTTAAGACCGAGCCGACTCCAACCGCCGTGCCGATGGCGACATTTCTGGCAGTCGAATGCCCGCGGTTGCTCTCAACTCTGGCGACATCGCGATAACGGATCGCAGTCGGCGCGTCGGTCTTGCGATCCCGCACGACGAACTCATCGTCTTTCGTCTGCGTGATATAACCTTTCATCTTTGTCCCGTCCTTGTACTTCACCGTCACCCGCGCCTTCTCCCCGACGCCCATTCGCGCGACTTTAGTTTTCACCTGCTCCAATGCCTGTCCATCTTTTTCCGCCTGTGTCTTGGAATTGGCGGCGATAGCAGCGGGCGCACCGGCCAACGATTGCAACAACAGACACATCATCGCGAGAGCCAAATATTTTCTTTTCATCTTTCTACTCCTTCATTAACATTCATGTCGAAACAACTACTGCTCGCTCATCGCAAGCTTTGTGCCAGTTATAAAATCGAAGAGTAGCTACCGAAAACCGGGGCAGACGCCCGAAGCGAGGCCGTTAAGAGACGACGCGGCGCAGTAAAGTTCTGACAGGCGACGCAAGGAACAGCCGGGATCAAGGCGAAAGGGTGAGAGAAAGCCTGAAAGCAAGTCGAGTCGCACCTTTCATCCTCCATCCTTCATCGCTGCTTTTCACTCCTTACAGACTTGACAGAAACGGCGCGCGTCGCTGATACATACATGAAGTTTCCCCGCGCCGAGCGAGTCGCTTTGCGGTTGTCCGGGCTAGCCCGAAAGTAAACTTAAAAACTCATGCGAACTACAGTTCATCCAGAAAAAGGCTCGCGTCGCGCTGTCATGAAAAGAGAATCCGCTCTCGTTGTCGCGGCAATGTTCATGCTCTCCTGCGCGCTTCTTGTTCCGGCGCATGTTTCTGCCCAGCCGAAGCGCACGCCGCGTCGCACGAGTGCGCGTGCTAAAGCGCAGACCATCCCCGAAGAAGTCATGCTGCGGATCGTGCGCGCGGAGGATGAAAGGCGTTGGGACCTGGCCGACCTCGGTGCACTGCTTGCGGATGCGAACGCGGGTGTGCGCCGACGTGCCGCGCTCGGCGCGGGACGCATCGGCGACGCGCTCGCGGTCGCGCCGCTCGTTTCAATGCTGCAAACGGACAGAGACGAGAGCGTGCGCGCGGCTGCGGCCTTCGCGCTTGGCGAGATCGAAGCGGGCACGGGCTCGGAAAGTTTACTGGCGGTCGTCGCACGCAACACTCCGGCGGGCAGCAAAGAAGCGGCGAGCGTGCGGGCGCGTGCCATCGAAGCCTGCGGCAAGATCGCGGCAGCCTTGCCGCAGGCGGAACAGACGCGCGCCACGGAAATCGGCAAAGCGTTGCTCGACGCGCTTGAGCTTGAAGCGCGCCCACGCCTCGCGGCGAATCGAGAAATCGTCTTATTGGGACTGACGGCGATCTTGCGGGCGCGGCCTGAAGGCGCGGGCCGGGTCGCCGCGCTGTTTTTAAACTCGACGGACGCACGCATCCGCGCCGATGCGGCCAACACGCTCACGCGCCTGCGCGCAAAAAACGCCAACGAACAATTACGCAAGCTGTTGACGAACGACCCGGACGCAACTGTGCGCGCCAACGCCGCCCGCGCCCTCGGCGCGGCGGAAGACAAAAGTGCGTTCGACGCTCTGCTCGAACGCGGCCTGAATGATAAGGAGGAGCGCGTGCGCGTCAGCGCGCTTCGTTCGCTCGGTACGCTCAAGGAAGCGCGCGCTGCCGAACCGTTGCTCAAACGCGGCGAGACGTTGATGACCGCTTACCGCGCGGCGAAGGCGACGAACGCGGCGGCGCGTCCCGTAGTGACGAACGAACTGTTGGAACTCGCCACCGCGCTCAGTCGTGTCCACGCAGGCAGCGCGGACGCGAGCGCGCTGGCGTTCATCCGCGCCTTTCGCGAAGTTGAAAATTGGAGCACGCCTGAAGCCGAGATCGCTTTCGCGCGCATCGCCCCGGGGCAATATTTGCGCGAACGCCCGTTCAGTAGTCTCTCTTTCCGCGCCCCTGAAGGAACTGTCGCCGCGTCCTGGCAGATGATCGCCGCCGTCGCGCAAGGGCTTGGCGAGATCGCCGCCGTGTCGAGCGAGCGGGCGGGCAACAGCGCGGTCTCTGTGCAGGCCGATGCGCAATTGGCCCTGCGCACGCTGCTCAATGATCCGGCGACGCCCCCGCTCGCCGTGCCCGATGTGCTCTCCGGGATCGCCGCCTACAAGCCGCCCGACCGCGCCCTCGTCATGCGCGCCCAACTCGCCGCTGCGGATGTCATCGTGCGCGCCACCGCTGCCAGCCAACTCGGCGAACTCGCGCCCGACGCAGAGACGACCACCGCGCTCGCCGACGCGCTGACCGTCGCCTTTCAGCGCGACGAGATGAACGATGCCGCGCTCGCCATTCTCGACGCGCTCGCGAAACAAAAATCCGAACCCGCGCTCGCCGCCATCAAGACCGCGCTTGATTCGCCCGATTACCTGATCCGCCTGCGCGCCTCCGCGCTCTTGCAGGCCGCGCAACCCGACGACGCGGCCAACGCCGGAGACGCGCGCATCGAAACCGTGGCGACGCGCAACCGGCCCGCCGATTATCGTCGCGCGCTCGCGCGCACCGGCAAACGCGTGCTCGCCGTCGTCAACACCGACAAAGGCGCGTTCACGCTCGAACTGTTGCCCGACGCTGCGCCGCTCACCGTCGATAACTTCGTCGAACTCGCGCGGCGCGGGTTCTTCAACAACATCACCTTTCACCGCGTCGTGCCGAACTTTGTCATTCAGGCCGGCGACCCGCGCGGCGACGGCAACGGCGGCCCCGGCTATCAGATTCGCTGCGAGATCAACGAAGTGCCATACGCGCGCGGAGCGGTCGGGATGGCGCTCTCGGGCAAAGACACGGGCGGCTCGCAATGGTTCGTCACGCATTCGCCGCAACCGCACCTGGACGGCGGCTACACCGTCTTCGCGCGCGTCATCGCCGGCATGGACACGGTTGATCGCATCACACGCGGCGACCGCATCCGCAGCATCAACGTGATGGAAGCGAAGAGAAAGTGATCGAAATGTCGTAAATTTGGTGGACGCAAGAAGTCTCCCTCGCGTGGCTATCACGCCGGGCAAAATTTCACATCCAAAAGAATGAGCCGCCAACCTATCAAGCCGACGATGCGCCTCAAGTTTGGCCTCTTCGTACCCGCGCTGCTCTGCCTTGCGGCTTCATCCACTCCCGCGCAATCGACGCGCGTCTCGCTGTCGCCTCCGGCTCAGGAGAAAGCTGCCGCGCCCCGCACGCGTTACCGGATCGATTTTGCGCTCGACTTCGACGCCCGCACCTACACGGCGACCGAGCGCGTGCGCTGGGTCAATCGCGATCATCGCTCGGCTTCGGTCGTCTACTTTCATCTCTACGCGAATCTGCGCAGTAGCGGCAACGATGCGAACCGCGCCGCGCCTCCCGCCACCGCTGAAGAAGCGGCGGCGATGGACGAGCCGCGCCTTGAGATCAAAAGCGTGCGCGACGCCACGACCGACAGTGCGCTCGCCTTCGCGCTCGACGATCAGGCGACGTTGTTGCGCGTCAATTTTCGCGATCCGGTGCCCGCCGGAGCGGCGGTTGAGATCGAGATCGCGTTCACGGGTTCGGTTCCCGAAATCGACCCGGATGAGACGAGCCTGCCTTCGCACGTTATTCAACAACTCAGCGCGGCCCTGCGCGACACGCGCGAAACGCGCCGCGCCCGCGACACCAATTTTCGCGCGCGCGGCGTGATGCTACTCGGCGCGGCCTACCCCGTGCTCGCCGTGCGCGACGGCGACGAGTGGCAGCGCGAAGTCCGGGCGAGCGTTGGCGATTTGATGTATACGGAAGTGGCCGATTACGAAGTGACGATTGATGCGCCCGCCGAGGTTGTCTTGTTCACGTCGGGCGATGTCGCGGCGGGGCCGTTGCCGTCCGGCGAAGCGCGGCACACCGACGGCGGCGGCGGCGGGACGAGAGATGAGAAAAATGGTAGGCGAAAGTTTGCGGGAGAAAATTTGCGCAACTTTGCGATCCTCGCGGGGCGCAGCTTGCAGGCGGCGGAGCGCACGGTGGGGCAAGTGCGAGTGCGCTCCATCTGGACGATGGAGCATGAGAAGATCGGGCGGCGCGTGCTCGACGCGGCGGCGGAGGCGGTCAGAATTTTCTCGGCGCGTTTCGGCGCGTTGCCTTTCACGAGCGTGAGCGTCGCGGAAGCCCCGCTCGTCGCCGGACTCGGCAGCGCGGAGTTTGCCAGCTTCAGCGTCATCGCCAGCGCGTTCTACGTCGATTTCGATTCGCCCACCATCCGCAACTTGCCGGAACTCGTCCGCGAGCAGCGCGCGTCGGTCGAAGACAGTCTGGAATTCGCCACCGCGCACATGCTGGCGCATCAATGGTGGGGGATGCTCATCGGCAACTCGCCCGAACGCGCACCGGTGCTCGACGAAGCCCTCGCGCACTGGTCCGCGCTCATCTACTACCGCGAGGCGCACAACCCTGTGCGCGCGGCGCAGGCCTATGACGATCAACTGCGCGGCGTCTACGAAATCTATCGCACCTTCGGCGGCGAAGACATGCCCGCCGACCGCCCCGCGCGCGACTACCGCAACTCATTCCAATACGCGGCCATCGTCTCGACCAAAGGCGCGTTGCTGTTCGATGCGCTGCAAAAGATGATGGGCGAGGAGCGCGTCTTGACGGCGCTACGCCGCTATGCGGAAGCCAACCGCTTTGAGATCGCCGAACTGGACGATCTGCGCGGCGCGTTCGTCGCCGAAACTCCGGTCGCCGGGCGGCGCGCCGTCACGCGCACGTTCGACCGTTGGCTCTCCGAAAAGCACGGCGACGAAGACATCGCACCGCCCAACCCGCAACTCGCCGCCGCGCTCGGCCTGAGGCCCGAACCCAACGGCGTGAAAGACCGTAATGCCTTCTCGCGTCTCGGCAGATTCTTCTGGCGGCAGATGACGCGCATTCGCTGAGGTTCAACTTTCAACTCGGTTTGAAACTCGAAAGTTAATACCGTTCATCTCGTCAATTCAAAACTCTCATTGCGGAATACTGACGCGCCTGACCAATTCCTCAAATCGCGGCCCCGCGATTTGAGGAGCGGGTGTTTTGCCGGAAGTCGCTTACTGCGCTCTGTCCTGTAAGTAGATCGTGTTGTAATAGCCGCCAAGTTTGTAGCCGGCCTTTTGGTACAACGCCTGCGCGGGGAGGTTATCATCGTTGACGAACAGGCAGAGTGAGCGCGCGGTCTTGAGCAGCGTGTGGCCTCCGCTTGAGATGGCGGGCGATACTACAACAGCAGCCGCGAGCCGAGCGATCAAGCTCCGCTAAAACATAATTGACTAATCTTTCCTTGCGCTCTTTACTCTGAAGCTTGCGACTTTGCCTCGCCTGTTGATTACCGTTGACGCTTGGCCGCCCTCCTCAGTCAATTTGTATGTTCCCGCGTCATTCTGTACCTTTAGCCCGGATAGGTTTTTGTGGAACAGGCGCATTGGTTGAAGCGCGAGGGAGAATTCGGGATGAGAAATTTGAATCCGGCGGGCAGCACACGCGAAGCGGCGCTCGCGGCGACGCGCGACGAGCAGCACACGCGAGTTGAAATCGAGCACAGTCTTGACCAACTGAGCCGCTGGATGGATGGCGTCTTTCGCATCCCCGGCACAGGCTGGCGTTTCGGCCTCGACGCCCTCGTCGGCCTCATCCCCGGCATCGGCGACACGGCCACCACCGTTGTCTCTTTCTACATCCTAGCTTCGGGCGTGCGCTACCGCGTCTCGAAAGCGACGCTGCTCAGGATGGGGTTCAACATCGCGATGGATTACGTCTTCGGCGCAATCCCCATCATCGGCGACCTCTTCGACGCCGCATGGAAATCTAATCAGAAAAACGTCGAACTGCTGCGCGCCCGCGCCACCGTCTCTGCCGCCGATGCGCGCAAGGGGAGACTCAGCGACTGGCTTTTCGTCAGCCTCATCGCGCTCGTTTTACTGGCCCTGCTCGCCTGCTCAATCGCCGTGGCCTTCTACCTGCTCGCGCTCGCAGGCAGACATCTTTCCTCGCTCTTTTGAAGCGGCGCAAATTGCCTGTGCCCAAACTTGCCGCGCACCGAGCGCGCAGAGAAACCGCCGGGAGCACAGGCATTT
>JBPCIP010000028.1:0-7670 GCA_051006195.1 Pyrinomonadaceae bacterium | reverse complement strand
CCGCGCCCGCCACGGTTGCGGCGCACCTCGCGCGAGACGGTTGATTTGTGAACGCCAATCTCTGCGGCAATCTGCGTTTGATTGAAGTTAGCTTTCTGCAAAGCGTAAATCTGGTATCTTTGCTCCTGGGTAAGCTGCTGATAGCCGGTCATCGGTGCTTCCTTTGGCTTGGTCGTTGAAGTAGCACTGCTGCACTGATGCTATCGCAGCTTGCCCTTCAACCACCATCGTCAAAGTTGCACTTCCAAGTTGAATTCAAGGCTGCTGATAGGTCATCAATCGTGCTTCCTTTGACGTAGTGGTTAAAGCAGCACTGATGCTATCGCAGCTTGCCCTTTAACGACCACCTGCAAAGTTGCACTTACAAGTTGAATCCACGTCATAGACCTCGGTGATGAAGCGCAACAACCACTGCAAGCTAATGGACAGAGTGCGACAGATGCCGCGCAATGGGATGCGTTCGAGCAAGAGTTTTCTGACCAGCGTTCTGGTGGCTTCGTCAATGCGTTGCGAGTCTCGGACGCGCCGGTCGTCCGCAGTCAAGGCAGCGGTAGTTCTGTTTTCGGTAGTGCGTGTGACCGTGACGTTTCGTGTGCGATAAGGCGCACTGTGGACAACTAAGGTTGTTCATCGGAGCGACTCCTGGTAATAAAAGTTTAAGCACTTCCTATTACACAGGGTCGCTCCACTTATTTCAAACATCGGGCATTACTTTTTGATCACTACCGAAATTTTAAAGCTGGCCCGAGGGCCTACGGGAGAGAAACTGCGCGGCAAAGGTTTGTCATTGTACCTGCTGGTGGAAACTGCGGACGGCTATCGCGTTGTGTTCGCCTTACCTGAATTGGACCTGGTATTCACAGACCAGACCATTATCCCCGCAGATCGGCGTGACGGTAAACCGTTATCCGAGCAGGAAGGGCCATTGCGAGTTGTGGTGCCCGGCGAAAAACGGCAAGGGCGATGGGTGCGGCAGGTTGTCACGCTCACCATCCGTCGTTCGTAGTTGCTCGCAACACAAGACTCTCTCAAGGGAATAGGATTTGAGAGCGGCCCTCAGATCGAGGAAGACACACATGACGATCAGCATTCCCCTTCGCTCCACATACTTCGTGCTTTCCATCTTCGCTATTATAATAATCATGCTCTTCGCGTCCTGCGCGGGCGGCGGCAATAAGCCAGCCGATCAGTCAACTTTCACGGTCTCGGCTGCCGCCGATCTGACGCCGGCATTCCAGGAACTTGGCAAACAGTTCGAGCAGCAGGGCGGCGCGAAAGTAACATTTAACTTCGGCTCGACAGGGCAACTGGCGCAGCAGATCGAACAGGGCGCGCCGGTCGATCTCTTCGCCGCCGCCAACGTCTCTTACGTCGAGGATTTGGAGAAGAAGAATCTCATCCTCCCCGACACGAAGGCTCTGTACGCGCAGGGACGCATCACGCTCTGGACACGCAACGATAGTCCACTCAAACTTGAGCGCGTCGAAGACCTCGCGCGCCCCGAGTTCAAGAAAGTCGCCATCGCCAACCCGGAGCATGCGCCCTATGGCATGGCCGCCCGTGAGGCGCTGCAATCGGCTCGGGTCTGGGAGGCGGTTTCCCCAAAGCTCGTCTTCGGTGAAAACATCAGCCAGACGCTTCAGTATGCTGAGAGCGGTAATGTGGACGCGGCCATCGTCGCGTTGTCTCTCAGCACGCAGAGCAACGGGCGTTGGGTGCTGATTCCTGCCGAGTTGCACCAACCGCTGAACCAGGCGCTGGCGGTGATCCGAGGCTCGCTGCACGAGCAGGAGGCGCGACACTTCGCCGCCTTCATTAACTCCCTTCAGGGGCGCGCCGTGATGCGTAAATACGGCTTTGTCTTGCCGGGCGAGGAGTCGGTTAAATGAATTGGTCGGCGCTCCGGCTTTCGCTGCAAGTGGCGGGCGTTGCGACCGTCACGCTGTTCGTGGTCGGTCTCGCGCTCGGGGTGCTCCTGGCGCGCCATAAATTTCGCGGTCAGATCATCATCGAGACGATCATCTTCCTGCCGCTCGTGCTGCCGCCGAGCGTCATCGGATACTTTCTCTTACTCGCTTTAGGGCGCGGCAGCCCGGCGGTCGAGTGGTTTCATTTTCAAATACTGTTTACGTGGCCGGCGGCGGCAATCGCCTCGGCGGTGGTCGGGCTGCCGTTGATGGTGCAGGCGGCGCGGGCGGCGATAGCGAATGTTGATCCGGTGCTGGAGAACGCCGCCCGGACCCTCGGCTCGACGGAGTTGGAAATACTGTGGCGGGTGACGCTGCCGCTCGCGCGTCGCGGCGTCATCGCGGGATTGATCTTAGGGGCGGCGCGTGCGCTCGGCGAGTTCGGCGCGACGCTCATGGTTGCGGGAAACATTCCCGGTCAGACGCAGACTTTGCCGCTGGCGATCTACGACGCCGTGCAGGCGCGGCGCTACGAGCAGGCTAATGTGATGGTCATGGTGATGACCGGCCTCGCCTTCGTCGGCCTGTGGTGTGTACGAAGGCTTGAACAGCCCCCACATAGACGCAGGGCCGATCTCCGGTGAGCGATATTGTGATGAATGCACCGCGCCTCAAGGTAAATATCGAAAAGCGTTTAGCAACATTTAAACTGTGCGTGCAGATGGAAGTGGGCGCGGAGATACTCGTGCTGTTTGGCCCGTCGGGCGCAGGCAAGACGCAGACGCTCAATGCGATTGCCGGACTCGTGACGCCGGACGCGGGCGAGATCACGCTCGACGGCGAAGTGTTCTTCCGCAAATCGGATGGGGTGCGCGACAACCAGGCTTTCAATCTTCCGGCGCGCCAGCGGCGCGTCGGTTACATCTTCCAACAGTACGCGCTGTTTCCTCATCTCACAGTTTTAGAGAATGTCGCCTTCGCCTTGTGGCGACAGCCCTCTTCAGCACGCGCCCGCGCGCAAGAACTGCTGGAGAGGATGCACCTCGCGGAGATGGCTGCCCGCTACCCGCATGAAATGTCGGGCGGGCAACAGCAGCGGGTGGCGATTGCGCGTGCTCTGGCGATGAATCCACGCGTGCTGCTGATGGATGAGCCTTTCTCCGCGCTCGATAGTGTGATGCGCAAACAGCTGCATCAGGACCTGGTGGAGCTGCAACAAGAAGCACAGTTGATCGTCGTCTACGTGACCCATAACCTGATCGATGCATTCGCCGTCGGGCATCGGCTGGCGATCGTGCGCGAGGGAAGAATCGAGCAGATCGGAACACCGCAGGACGTTTATCAGTATCCGGCGAGCCCTGCGGTGATGGAATTACTGGAAGTCATACCAATGATGGAGCGGGCACGAGAATCAAAGGCAATCTATACGTGAGAGGTAACCTCTGGTTCATTCAATTTATCCCAGACCATACCCGAACAGTTATCAAACTATTAGGACTTACGCAGCGGGACGAAGAATCAACAACTTAGGGAAAGTCGTGATTTCGTTAAGTCCTTGATTTGCAACAGCGACCTTGGCCCAAACCATGTTTTTTGTTGTAAATAGAGGGATTATTCATCGTATACCTCCACTCCTGAATTTGTGGTTAAAGCCAGCCCAGACATTCATTATCGGACGTAACGTTCGGGTCGTGAGCCTGAAAATAAAGAGGTCTTTAACCCTGTGCAGCCATTACGAACATCACCGCATACGTTTGGTCTGCGCGCGGGCTACTTTGCCCCGGTTCGTCTTCATGTCATTCAGTCTGCCAGACCAAGCACTAACCTGACGCCCGCTTCGACGCGCGCCAACAGTTTGGCGGTCAAGGTCCCCGCCTGCTCGGTCAAGACCATTTTGTCAACCGTGATGATCTGCGAGACGTTGGCGACGCTCGCGCGCGGCAATCCAGTCGCCTTTTGTGGCAGCGACACGTTGCCCGGAGCTTTCGCTAAATTCAGGTTCGAGGTGACGATGACGACGACGACAGTGTTGATGCGGCTCTGCGTGAACTGATCCGCTTGCAGGATGATGACGGGGCGGCGTCCGCCGGGGGCAGAGCCGGCGGGGTCGGGCAGCGCGGCCCACCAGATGTCGCCGCGCTGCATCACCACTCCTCCGCCTCACCACGCGCGATGGCCGCAGTTTGGAGCCGGGCGACCGACGGGTCAAGGTGCGATGGCTCATGGGCATATAGCTCATTCAACTGCGTCGTCACCCGCGCGGCCTGATGCCGGGCGAGCAAACGCGCCACCGCCGTCGTGTACAACTCGCTCCGAGAGATGCCGAGTTGTCGCGCCAAATCTTCCGCTTGGGTGAAGATGTCGGTCGGGATGGAGATCGCTGTTTTCATACCCGTAGTATAACTATCTGTTATACTACGGGCAACCGTTGCAGTCGAAATTACGAGGTCGGGGCGGAGAACTCTTAACCTTGGGGTGCGGTGGGTGACTCAAGCGGGGCATGTAAAGTGCTCCCCAATGTCTAGACAAAAAAGCGGACAGTTTAAGGTAGTTTTCGCTGCTAGTTTCAAGCCTTGCCGATAAACCGCTTCCGGCGTCTTGTAATGATATCTACTTTCCTCACACCCAATTAGCGACTTCTAAATCGAAATTTATGACATTGGGACAGAAGCAATCATTAACCACGAAATTACACGAAGCCACCTCAACCAATCACACGAAAGATTGGTGTTATTGCGTGTCGTTTCGTATGGTGCGCATGGTTCAGCTTTTTGCTTTTGTCTCAATCTCGCAAGGACTGATTTAGAGTTCGAATCTGCCGACACGTTCCTCTGGTCTAGCTCGAGCGGCATTCGCTGCCTTCGTCGAGCGACCCTTTAATTTTTTGCTGCACAGGTGCGATCAACTGCTGGAACTTGTGCCGACTCAAAGTTCCGTCTTTGACTTGAGTCCACAAACCAAAGACCTGTTTCGTTTGTGCGAGCAGGGCTTCACCGATCTCTTGTGCTTCTGCGCCGCTCACAACACGCGCCGTTGCCGCGCGTGTTGTGCGTTAAAGGCAAGGGCGAAATAAGTGTCTGGCGCATTGCGCAGAGAAAAACGCCGAGAGGATACTTTTCGCGCTCGCGACGTAGGCGTCATTTTCCCGTAACACCCAAGAAGGGCGCGTACATGTATTCAAGGCTAAAATCATTAGCGAGATTGAAATGCCGTTTGACAGTTTTAGCGGGTTCGAAGAACCACTCCCCGTGCAGACTCTCTCGTTCGTCACGGTCGAACCACCCCCACGGCGGCCTCGCCATGTTCGAAGCGCCGACTCTCCCCAGAAACGCACTACCCACGGTAAGATTTATCTTCCGCTTTTGCACTCTGCCGGCGCGCCGGACGCCTACGCCGAGGAACTTATAATTTCGCGCCGCACCATACGTTTGATTAATACCTTTCATGGCGCGCGGCCAGAGCGTGGTGAAAAGCGGTATCAGGTCGTACCCGATTTGATCATCCTTCGCCTCTTCAGGGTTTCCGGCTACCCCGGCGAACTGATATACCATCAGCCCGCCTCCGGGCAACTGTTGTTTCCCCGCAGCATAGGCGGAGATGCCATGACCTTTCGGCTCTATGTATAGCTGTGGCTTATTACTCTTTACCGCGACTCGTTCGAAGCCGGTCACGAGACTCTCCTCCGTCACATATTTTAGGAACCGGTCGTGTGACAGGGTCTCGATCAACTCCACCTTTGCCCGCCGGGGGTCGGTCCCGTTCTTAGCTACGACAACCAGGCAACCCTCCATGTCGTTCTCGTGCGCGAGAACTACCACTGCGGATAACCCGGTTGGGTCGTATTTCCCGCCGCGCCTGACGCCCTCTTTGATGGCTTCACTCAGCAGCGGACCGCGCCGCCCCCCTCCCTTGTAATCCCGAGGGTGGAAAACGGCGTAGTGGATGAAGTAGTGCGTCACCGTCTCGCTGACTGCGTAATAGACGAATGCCCTCAGAGGGAAGCGGAGGTCATCGGCATGCTCCCAGTTGTTGTCGCCGCGCCAGTCGCCGTCAAAGTCGAAGTTCGTCACATAGTCGGCGCGGCGATGATCGCCAAGGCCCTGATAGAAGGTCGGGGCGAAGAGCGAGGCCAGTTCACGGTCTCTCGCCGCCTCGCCGGCTCCTGCGACAGCCATCTTGCCCTTAGCTTCCCGCACAACCTGGCAAGGCGCCGCAATCTGAAGCGCTGCGAGAAAAAGATAGACGGCGATTATTTTCCCGCTCGCGGTCTTTGCCCTTTGCCATTGAGTATTGCCAATCATCCGAAGGAAGTAATGATACATATGCTCGACGAATTGTGTGATTTTAAGAAGACCGATCAGACGCCGGTTAACACACGCCGATGTGCTGTTTGTGCAGGCTCTCGGCTCCGTGAATGGCTTCCGGCTTTGGGTACAAACTCTTTTTTTCTCCTGAGGCTGCCTTTATTGGCCGGGAGGCGGTAACACGGTCAAGGAGGAGCCTGAAGGAGGCTGGGGTTGCGGCGCGCCCGCGAGGGAATTGTTTTCTCCCGCCTCAGGCCGCCTCGTCTCCCCGCCCGCTCAGGCGACCTTCAAGTTCCGCGACCTTCTCCCTCTTGCGGTTGAGCGCGCTCTCAAGATAAGACACCGTGCGCCGCAGGTTCAGCAGCGCCATCGCCTGCGTGCTTAACAGATCAAGGGCAACAGCCTGATCCGCGAACAGCACCCGCGGGACGGTGTCGAGGACGCAGAGTGTCCCGAGTTTGAAGCCTTCGGCTGTCGCTAGCGGGGCACCGGCGTAGAACCTGATGCACGGGCTCGAAATGACCAGGGGATTATCCCTGAACCGCTCGTCGTCTTGCGTGTCTCTGACTATAAGCGGGCCGGGTTGTAGGATCGCATGGGCGCAGAACGAGATGTCGCGCGGAGTCTCCTGCGGGGCGAAGCCGACTCGTGACATGAACCACTGACGGTCTTCGTCTACGAGCGAGATGAGAGCGGTCGGGGTCTGGCAGATGAGAGCGGCCAGACGTGTGAGAGCATCGAAGGCCTCCTCCGGGTCGCTGTCCAGAACTTTAAATTGGCGGAGGACTTCCAGCCTCGCGTTCTCGTCCTTCGGTAATTGTGCTTTCATCCTCGCGCTCCGAAACAGATGTTACCCAGCCGATCCGGTTTTATGATAGGGGTTTAGTAACCTTACCCCATCAATAAATTGAGGGGCTTTTCCCTGCTAATCACACGTACTCGGTAGCTTTGCAGGCAAACCTTAAAACGACGTATGACGCGAGAATTTGACCATCACAGAGCAAGGTTATTTCCGCTAAACCTTGAGGTCTTGTGGGACGGGTTACGAAGGTTGCGACTCCTTATTTGCGCCCCTGCGGACTCGCACAGCACCTACGCACATCACGGTGTCCGTCCCTTACGGAACTTTAGACGAGTCTTTGCGGATTGTTCAGGAACACACTGTCTCACGACCGGGTTACTTGCATATTACTACAAAACGCGCTTCCTCCCCATTGATAAATCAAGGGGCATCCGCTCCTTCTGTTCACAGACGCAAATCAACCAAATCGAGCTAAAGTGAGATAGTCCTATATTTGTAGAATGATGATGCCGGCTCAAGCGCGTGCGAAGCGCTTCCCGCCTGACGGCGCGATTCCACTATCCATCCGAAGTCGGCGCACTCTTATCGAGCGAGCGCGGTGTCGCACTTGGCGAGAGACTGGCGGATTTGATCGATTCGACTCGTATCCGCGTCGCT
>JBPCIP010000027.1:0-1342 GCA_051006195.1 Pyrinomonadaceae bacterium | reverse complement strand
CGCCGAACCGCAGTTGATGCCTGCGTACATCGAAGACAAAAATGGACACATCCTGCCGTATGTTAAGTTTCAAGGCGGCAGTTTAGAGATTGCCGAAGAAGCCTTGCGTGTGCTCGATGCGATTGTTGAGTGAAGAGTAGCTTTGCATGACTACCAAGTATCATCAAAAACTACCCGGTGCTGGGGCTGAGCGCGAGGAACTGCGACGCAAAGGGCAGTTCTGGACGCCCGCATGGGTTGCAGAGGCAATGGTCGCTTATGTGGTCGGCGGTGGAAGCGGGCACGTCTTTGATCCGGCAGTTGGAGCGGGGGCATTCTTTCGTGCGGCGAAGGTTATCGCCGCAGAAACGGGTAAAAGGTTCGAGCTGCTCGGTTGCGAAGTGGATCGGGATGCGCTCCGCCAAGCGCGTGAGAGCGGCTTAACGGAAAGCGATTTAGCGCAAATCGAAGTAACCGATTTCGTGTTGCAACCGCCGCAGAGAAGGCTTGATGCCATCGTCGCCAACCCGCCTTATATTCGTCATCATCGCTTATCGCCTGAAGTCAAAGTTCAACTACGCCACCTGAGTAACTCGTTAATCGGTCGCCCGCTCGACGGTCGCGCCGGGCTGCACGTCTATTTCCTATTGCGCGCTTTACAGTCGCTTGCGCCGAACGGTCGGCTCGCGTTCATCATGCCTGCCGATACATGCGAAGGCGTTTTCGCCGCGACGTTGTGGCAATGGGTTGCCGCCCGGTACAAACTAGATGCGGGCATCACCTTCACGCCTGCCGCTTCGCCTTTTCCGGGTGTTGATACGAACGCCGTTATCTTCTTCATCTGCAATACGCCGCCCGCTGATTATTTTCTCTGGGCGCGATGCTTGGAAGCCAACACACCCGAACTGAAGCGGTGGGTGTTGTCCGGCTTTGAAGAAGCGGGCGAGAGTCTTGATGTCCATCGCCGCACAGTCGCTGAAGGACTTGCGACGGGACTCTCAAGAGCGCCGCTCGTGTCTGCGAGTGAGGATAGTGATGCGCCGACGCTCGGCGACTTCGCGCGAGTCATGCGCGGCATCGCGACTGGAGCCAACGAGTTCTTCTTTTTGACAAGACAGCAAGCCGCCGACCTTCGTATCCCCGACGAGTTCTTGCTTCCTGCAATCGGGCGCACGCGCGATGTAGCAGGCGATACGATTGACGATGACACGCTCACGCGGCTTGATGCGGCAGGAAAACCGACGCTGCTTTTCTCGCCCGACGGTCGTGCCTTTGATGAATACCCAGAACAGATACAAGAATACCTGCGGCGCGGCGAGGCGGCAGGTTTTCATCGGCGAAGTCTCATCGCAACACGCCGACC
>JBPCIP010000026.1:0-8508 GCA_051006195.1 Pyrinomonadaceae bacterium | reverse complement strand
TCGGCGATGTCGGAATTGAAGGCGATGGCTAAGAGCGGGTGATCGTAGAAAAGACCGAAGGCTCCGCGCACCACGGTCTTGCCGTCGCCCGTGATGTCCCACGCGAAACCGGCGCGCGGCGCGATGTTGTTCTTATCGCGCGGGAAGCCCTGTTGCACGTTGAAGAAATCCTGTACGGCTCCGATGTCGGCGGCAGAGAGCGTGAGTCCCGTGAGCGGGTCGGTAAACGATGAGGGCTGGAAGGTGTCTGTCTGCTCGTAGTCGTAACGCACGCCGTAGTTAATCGTGAAGTTGGGTCTGATCTTCCAGGAATCCTGCACGAAGAGAGCGTAAGGCTTATTCTGCAGCGAACTCACCGGGTTGCCGAAACCCTGCACGAAGGAGGACGGGATGCCGAGGCCGTAGTGCTGCACGGGCGTCAGTTGCGGCGCGCCCGCCGGGACGGGGACGAGGCCGCCGAAGAAGTTGTAGCGTCCGGCGAAGTTTAACTGGAAGTCGGCGTTGACGCCGATGTGCGCCGCGTCGCCGCCGAACTTAAAGTTGTGGTTGCCCGCAACGACGTTGACATAATCGGTGAACTGGAAACGCGTCTCCTGCCGGACCACGGGCGAGAACAGTTCGCGCCCGAAGAAGGCCGTGCCGACGATATTGACGGCGACCGAATCGTTGTTTTGCGAGAGAAATTCGGCGTTGCGTGAACCGAAATTAAAGCGCGCTTCGTTGACCACGGTATTTGACAGGGTAGACGTGACCGTCGTGACGACCGCAAAGTCGCGCAATTTCTGGATGCCGGTGCGCGACACGTCGTTTTGGCCGAGCGACTGGTTCTGCGACTCGTTCTGGATGCCCGTGATCTCGCTCGGATTGTAGCTGGCGCGAAACGTGAACTGATTCTTCTCGTTGATGCTATGGTCGAGGCGGATGGAACTAAAAGTCGTATCCTCAGAGATCGGGAAGACGCGCTGCAACTGGAGCAGGGGGCGGAAGGCGGCGGGCAGGCCAGCGGCGTTGATCGTATTGAAAGGCACGGGCTGGCCGGTGGCGAGGAAGCGCGAGCCGATCACCTGCCCCGCCGGGACGGGCGTGCCGCTGCCCAAACTGACAAGCGGGTTAAAGGCATTGAGCGCGGTGGTGCCGCCGGAGGACGCCGCGAAAGCGTAGCCGATGGCCGCGCTGATCCGCGCCGGAGTGGCGGACGCTAACGCCGCTCTGATGAAGTTACCCTGGGCTTGTGTGATGCGGCTGAAGGTCTGCGCGAAGGGCAGAAACGGCGCGCCGATGGTCACGCTGTCGGTTAAATCTCCGACGACATTGCTGGTGAAGAAGCCGGTCTCCTGCCGCCGGCGTTGCTCGAAGGAGAGGAAGTAGAACATGTTGTCTTTGACGAGCGGGCCGCCAAGCGTCGCGCCGTACTGAGCGCGCGTAAAGGGCGGGTCTTCGACGGGCGCGAAGGCGTTTCGCGCCTGATAGCTGCGGTGGCGCAGGAAGCCGAAGATGTTGCCGCGCACGTCGTTCGTGCCGCCCTTCGTGACGACGTTGATGACACCGCCCGACGTTCTGCCGAACTCCGGCGCGTAGGAATTGGTGACGACCTGAAACTCCTGCACGGCCTCCTGCGAAACGGTCGAACGCGAAGCGTTGATGGAGTTGTCGGTGTTGTCCGCGCCGTCGATCTGCACAAGTGTCGAACGCCCGCGCTGGCCGCCGATGTTGATGCCGGAAGTGGGCGCGGGGCCGATGGGTCGCCCGTTGTCGCGCCCGACGGTCGAGATGGTGAGCGCGAAATCGGTCGCGCCGCGTTGATTGATAGGCAGATTGTCGATGCGCACTTCCTCAATCGTATTGGCGACCGCCGTCCGCGAAGTTTCGACCACGTCGGCGGTGACGCCGGAGATCGTCACCACCTCACTCACCTGACCGGCCTGCAACGGCACATCGATGGATGCGCGCTGCCCGACCGTGAGCACGACCGAAGGCAAATTGGCGCGCGAGAAGTTGGCCGCTTCGACCGTCACTTCATATTCGCCCGGTGGCAAATTGATGATCTGGTAAAAGCCCTCATCGTTGGTCTGCGCGGTGCGCGTGAGTCCAGTCGCCTTGTTGCGCGCTGTCACGGTCGCATTCGGCACCAACCCCCCTTGCGGATCGCTCACGTTGCCTTGTAAATCCGAAGCATTGGATTGCGCCTGCGCGAAGGCTGCGCCGGTGCAGGCGAGCGCAAAGAGACAGACGAAGACGAGGCGGATGGCGGATGGACGCCGCAGCCGCAGGGGAAATGCACGCATGTTCATATTCTCCTCAAGTGTAAATTTAGCGCTTCAACAATTTCAGCGGGAGACTACAAGATCACTCACTATTGGGACGGCGCAGTTGAAAGTTGGCAAGGGCACAAGTCGGACGGGAACTTAAGCCGGAGCGTTTCGCGCGTGCCATGCATTGTGAGTGAAATCAAATGTCGCCCCGACGTTGTACCGCAAAACCTGAGAATGAAGCAAGAACTAATTCGGGCGGCGCATCAAGACGCTTTTGACTCTTCCGGGCAGCAAGGCAATTGAGTTAAAGCGGTCGCCCAGGAATCTTCCGCATAACAGAAACAGCAAGCCGCGCGCGGCGAGCGTCGCCTGCGAAGCGACGGCCTGCCAACGCCCTTGTCGCCTGACGAGCACGTCCGTGTATTGATAGCTGCCTGTGACGCTGACGCCCCGGTACTGCGCTTTGAAACTTGAGAGCGCCGTGACGACCGCCGTCTTGCCGAAGATGCGGATGCGGATGTCGCGGCTGTGCGTGTCTTCGACCACAAATTCGCCAGTGCCGATATAGGCGAGATTCTGCGCCTTGTTCGTCACGCCGCCGAGCGGGTCGGTGAAGGTGTAATCGTCGGCCATGATTCGTTCAAGCGCGACCAGGTCGCGGTTGATATAGGCAACACCCCACGCGCTCTCGAACCGCCGCACCTCTTCGATCAAGACGGCAAGCGCAGCCGGTGTCGCCGATGTTTCCCCGCCCGACTCATTCACCTGCAAACTTCCGGCATAACTTCGCATAACGTGTCCTTCCCAGTGTCCTGAATGTTTACTTTCCCACTCTGTTTTACTCCTCAGGGCACATGCATCATGCCTTGCCCGGAGTTTGGAAAGCTAGCGGCCATCGTTGAGGATTGGGGATTTGACGACGAAGATGACGACCGCGACCGCGATGCCGACACCGATGGCGACCTTCGCGCCGGTGGATAAGTTGTTACCTTTGGCGGTCGGCGCTTGCGGGACGGCGACGAGCGGCGCGTTGCGCTCGGCTTTGGCGGCACGCCTGCGCCACAGTCTCAGCGTCTCTCGCCGATGCCCACGGGTGCGCGCTGTCGAGGTCTGGGTGTCGCCGCCCATCATCACATCCAGGGAACAAGCAATCTCCAGTTCAGAAGTTTTCAAATTGAAGAAGGCAGTGCCCCGGCGCTCTTGTTAGAATTTTCGATTGGAATTGGCCGGAGGCCGAGAAAGAGTATCGCCGCTCCATCGAACTCAATCCGAGTTATGCGACCGCGCACCACTGGTACGCCCACTATCTCACCGCGATGGGACGACAGACCGAAGCCATCATCGAAATCAAGCGCGCCCGCGAACTCGACCCGCTCTCGCTGCCCGTCAATTCCGGCATGGGCTGGCACTACTACCTCACGCGCCAATACGACGAAGCCATCTGCGAATATCGCAAGACGCTTGAGTTGGATGAAAACTTTTACATGGCCCACTTCCTGCTCGGCATGGCCTACGAACAAGTTTCCATGTTCGACGAAGCTCTCGTTGCCTACCGGCGCGCCATCGCCCTCTCCGGCGGCAGCCCCGCCATGCTCGCCGCGCCCGGCCACGCCCATGCGATGCTCGGACAACGCGACGAAGCGCGGCGAGTGCTCGCGCAACTTCATGCCCTCTCCGCGCAACAATTCTTCTCGCCCTATCACATCGCCGTCATCCACGCCGCACTCGGCGAAACGGACCAAGCCTTCGACTGGCTGAGCCGCGCCTGCGATGTGCGATCCGAAGCCCTCATCTGGCTCGCCGTCGATCCCATGCTCGACGGTCTCCGCTCCGATTCGCGCTTCGCCCACATCATGACTCGCATCGGGTTGGACTTCTGAACAGGACGACAATCAGCCCTGCGACGGCAGACATCGAAGCAGGCGCTGCAAGAATTGTGACGAAGCGACTGTGCCGCCGACGCTTTTCACAGTATTTTTCGCAGCTACGCGGGGCGCGTCGCGTGCGCCAATATACGGCGCAAGCGCACGCTTGCGCCGAGCGCCGCGATCCCCGCCTCCGTCGCAAACTGCGGCGCGAAAGCTGCCCGCCTGAGCCACGAGCAGACGCGCAAACGACGCTCGAACCTCTCTCGATAGAGCGCACGATAATCCTCCGACAAAGTCGCAAATGCGCCGCCCGCGCGTAAATCCGGCAAGGCACGCGTGACGCACGCGCCCGCCAGTTCCCCGCTCTCCAACGCCATCAACATCCCGCTCCCCGTAAACGGATCGATGAACGACGCGGCATCGCCCACCGTCAACAATCCTTCCGCCGGAACCACTTCGCGCCGCCCGAAATTCTCCAACGCCACCGCCAGCCACTCCGAACACACGCGCGCCCCGCTCAACGTCTCCGCCGCGCGCGCGTTCGAGGCCACCAGTTCGCGCATCACCCGCTCCGCATCGCTCGCACGCGCCCGCACATCTCCCGCCGCCGTGATGAAACAAAAATTACTCAAATTATTTTCGACGCGGCTCAAGCCGCCGTAGCCGCCGCGATAAAAATAGATTTCGCAAACTCCTTCCCCTCCGCCCGCGTTTTCCAGATGCGCCTTGAACGCCACGAGCGGCATCCGCTTCCTCGACGATTCGCGCGTCTCCGCTTGTGGTCCTATAGTCTGCTGTGCCTGTTGCTCGATGCGCCGTGCCAGCGCCCGCGCCCTGCCCGTCGCATCAATCGTGACCGCAGCCTGCACACGCAGTTCCTCTCCCTGCCACTGCACGCGCACGCCGCTCACACGGCGGCTCCCATCCTCAAACAACAACCCGACGACTTGCGCCTCTTCCATTACCTCCACGCCCACCGCCCGCGCCCGCGACAACAAGCGTTCATCCATCTCCGCGCGACTCAGCCCCAACGCCCAACTCCCGACGCCGCCCGTCCCTTTGCCGAACCACGCGCTCGGCACGCCCACCCGCCGCCCGCTCCGCGCATAAAATTGTGTCTCCGCCAGATGCGTCCCGCCTGCCCCCGTCATCTCTTCCAACACGCCGAGGCGCGCGAAATGTCCCAGACACTCCGGCGAAATAAATTCACCGCACAGCTTGGCGCGCGGGAACTTCTCCCGTTCCAATAACAACACCCGCGCCCCGCCCGACGCCAGATGCACGCCCGCGCTCGCCCCCGCCGGACCACCGCCCACCACGATCACGTCGTAATCCTGTGCCCTGCTTGCGCTCATGTTCAATGCATCTTCTCCCTGCCCCCCGAACTCAAGACCAAACGAAAAGGAAAGCGGCGGCGCACCGCGATGTTTTGCAGTTGTGCGCGCTCGGCCAATCGACGCAATTCGTCGGCCCGGAAGCTGCGCCGGATGGACAGCGCGCCGTCTTCGCGGATCAGACGATTGCGGAGAAAGAGTTTGCCAATGGTGGTGTAAAGGACATAGGGGAGCGCATGTCGGTGCAAGTCGATGACAAACAAGCGCCGCCGCGCGACGCGCTTGAACTCACCCAAAATTTCGACCACGCCTGCATCCCGGAAATGATGCGTGAAGAGTGAACAGATGACGTAATCGAAAGCGCCATCCGCGAAGGGCAGATGAAAAGCGTCGGCGCGCACTGCGCTGATCTCCGCGAAGCCGCGCGACTCTTCCAGGATGGCCCGCGCCGAGCGCTCGTTCAGCTCAAGCCCCGTGAGCCGCGCCCGCCACCCGCGCCGCCGCGCTTCTTTCGCCACCACTCGCAACAACTCGCCCGAACCCGCCCCCACATCCAGCAACGAAAATTCCTGTAACTTCGCCCGCCTGATCTCCGGTACGAGCGACTTCTTCAACGCGCGCGCATCTCCCAGCCACTCGTTGATGCGCCTGAGTTCGACCAGACAGCCTTCGTATTCCTTTGGCGTGTAGTCGCCTTTGTCCAGATGCTCCAACTCATAACTGCGCTGGCGAAACATAAAATAATAGGTGCAAGTTTCAGATTCTGTCTTTAACTCAACACTTGAAACCTGAGTTCTTTCAACTGCCGGCAACAGATTCACAAACCGCGATAGACTTCGCGGCGATGCCTCACACGGACAATGACAATAGTGATCGTGTCGGAGACTACCTGATAAATAATTCGGTAGTCTCCGACGCGAACACGGAACAAAGTATCTTCAAGCTTTTTCGCCCCACGCGGATGTGGGTCTTCAGCTAAGGAGCGAATTTTAGCGTCTACGCGCTTGAACACGCTTTTTGGCAGGGCGGTGAGATCGCGTTGCGCGGCGGGCGTCACTTTGATCTGATACATTGGCTGTCATCTCCTTACGTACCTTTTGGTAAGGAATACGCTCATCGGATTCTGCCAATGCCTCACGCGCAGCTTCAATATCAAGGCGGTCTTCCAATTCTTCAAGAAGACTTAAGTCTTCTATCGAAATGATGGCGACCATGTCCTTCTCCCGCCGGTGCAGAATAATTCGCTCACCGCGATAAGCTACCCGATTAAGGGTTTCGGCAAAATCCTCCCTCGCTTTGCTGATGGTTATTCGAATGTCGGTCATTCATTCTAGGTCTCCTTTGTGATTCGTTGGAGATTCGTACAAAACGTACAAGTTGTACGAAAGGTACGTGATGCCAATTAAATTGTCAACCGTCAGATTTTCTCAACCACGAGCGCGCTGTTCTTCGAGCCGAAGCCGATGCAGTTGCAGAGGGCGACGCGCACGTTCGCTTCGCGCGCGTAATTCGGCACGTAATCGAGATCGCAGGCCGGGTCAGATTCGTCGAGATTAATGGTGGGCGGGATCATGTTGGTGTGCATGGCGCAGAGCGCGGCGGCGAGACCCGCCGCGCCCGACGCGCCCTGCGGGTGGCCGAGTTGCGATTTCGTCGCGGACATCGGGATGCGCGGGGCGTCCGGGCCGAAAGCCAATTTCAATGCCTGTGTTTCGATACGGTCGTTCAGGAGCGTCGAAGTTCCGTGCAGGTTGACATAATCAACTTCCGCCGGCGCGCGTCCCGCTTCTGCGAGTGCCAGACTCATCGCGCGCGAAGGCTCTTCGCCCGTGTCTTCGAGGCGCACGCGATGATAAGCATCGCAGGTCGCGCCGTAGCCCGTGATCTCCGCATAGGTCTTCGCCCCTCGCCGCCGCGCGCCTTCGTAATCTTCAAGGACGTAAATCCACGCACCTTCGCCGAGCACGATGCCGGAGCGGTCGCGCGAGAACGGGCGCGAGGCGCGCTCTGGCTCGTCGTTCCATTGGTTAGTCAGGACGGTCATGACGTTGAAGCCCGCGAGGATGCCCGGCGCGATGGGCGCATCGACTCCGCCCGCGAGCATCGCATCCTGACGCCCAAGCGCGATGTGTTCGGCAGCGTAGGCGATGGCGTCGGTCGAACTCGTGCAACCCGTGGAGATGATGTGCGAGAGGCCGCGCAGACCGAAGGCCATGGAGAGTTCGGAGGAGAGGCCGCCGTGCGTCGAAGAAGGAATCGTATAGACGCTCGCCTTCGCCGCTTCGCCCGTGAAGTAGTACTTGTATTGCTGCTCGGTAAAGGCGAGGCCGCCGCCGCCCGTGCCGAGCATCACGCCCATCGCGCGCCGCTCTTCCAGACTCAAATCCGAATGATGGATGCCCGCATCTTCCAGCGCCTCGCGCGCCGCTGCGAGTGCGAGCGGCACGGTGCGCGCGACGTGCTTGCGATCCTTCGGATTAAGTTGCGCCTCCCAGTCGAAGCCGCGCACCTCGCCTGCGATCTTCACCGGCGACGCGCTCACGTCAAAACTCTCGATGCGCCGCACGCCGCTCTCACCTGCAACCAACGCGCGCCACAAAGCCTCGCGCCCCACGCCCAACGGCGTCACACATCCCATTCCCGTGATCACAACTCGCCGCACCCGCCGCTCACCTCTCAGCATATGGCACTCAAACTTTCACCGGGAGACCGTTTCATCAATTTTTTGAGGAGACGCGCCAAGCATAACACCGCTCGCAATCTTCCCGCTAACACGCGCCTTATTCCGGTGCGGCGTAATTTCCCCACTCTGGACTTCTGCCCGATACGAGGTATAAAAAACCGACCGCGCCCTTAGTGTCCCTCGTCTTAGTGAATTTCTCATGACCCTACAGGAGAATAGGCATGTCTGATGAACAATTTAAATCGGCTCCTCGCTATTTTGAGTGGGTAAATCGCCTATCGAAGCCGCGAGCGAACTGACGGGGTGAGATGTGCTGTGTGTGAAATGATTGATGCTGAAATCCCACACACATTATCTTCTTCATCATCAAG
>JBPCIP010000025.1:0-4816 GCA_051006195.1 Pyrinomonadaceae bacterium | reverse complement strand
CGTTGCGGAATGTTCGGGCACACACTGTCTCACGACGGGGTTATTTGAATTAAACGACGAAGCGCACTTGATTTCCACTATCCGCGCTTCCTCCCCATTGATAAATCAAGGGGCATCCGCTCCTTCTAACGAAAGGTTTTCTGGTGATTTAATGCCGCCCAACCGAGCATCTCTTCATCGCTTCGCACGACGAGCCGACAATCTGCAAGATGTCCCCCGTCCCATTTCTCCCAAGCCGGCGCGCTCGTCTCAAACGTGGCATTGCCCGTCGCAATTCCTTCAAGGTAAATTGAACGAACCTGCTTCCAATCGCCGGCTCTCATTTCCTCAATCGTAACATTCATCTTTAGAGTTTTATGTGCAGCTTGGAGAGAACATCTTTCTACTTTTCGGCTGCCGAACTCCGAGAACGAAGCTTGAGTTGAGTCGTTAGCCATTCGGTGCGGTCTGTGCGCGCTTCGTCATTGAGTTGATGCCCTGCCTCGTACAACTTGAAAAGCTTTGGCTCGCTCGCCACCTCGTAGAAACGTCTCGCCAAACGTTCGTTAGGCGAATCATCCTGTCGCCCGAACTGAAGCAACAAGGCCGTCGGCGCGGCGCGACTGACGTAGTACGCAGCATCCACCGGAGCGATGAATTCCAGATACCGCTCGAACTGCTCTTTCGGGAGCGATTCACGCAGCTTGACGATGTGCGGATTGTCGTTGGCACGCCACGCTTCGGTCGCGCTGATCTGACTCGCCATGACTACGACCGCCTTGATGCGCTTTTCGCTGCCCGCCAAAATACTGGCCGCTCTGCCCCCGATGCTGTGCCCGACGAAGCCGACGCGCTTCGCGTCAACGTCCGGACGTGACAGCAACAAATCCAAGCCGCGCCGCAACTCAATCACCATTTTAATCAGTTCGTCCCGGTCGGTAGCGCCACCCGGCGGACCATCCGCTACCGGCCCGTAGTCAGGACGGTTTACGGCATGCGAATCAACCAGCAGCGACACCGTTCCCCGCTTTGCCAGTGCCAACGCTTCATCAAGAAACGTGGCGCGATTGCCGCCGCCGTGATGAGCAAAAATGACGGCGGCGAAACGACCCTTGCCGGCGGGGACGACGAGGTAGGCGGGGACGCGACCGCGCCCGGAACCCGCAAATGTGATGTCATGCACCTTTACCCCGCCCCAGTCTTCGACCGATACTTCTCTGACCTGCAATGGCCCTTTCCGGTCATAGTCGTACATGCGTATCAAATCTCGGAACGGCTTCACTTGAGCGAGGCTGTTCCCGCCGCACGAAACAAGGACGACAAGTAGCCAGTGTAATTTGACGACTGCGAATAACGACATCACCATACTCCACAAACTATTGCTGTAGACATGCGCTCAAAATACCACTGGACGCGCGATCAAAAATTCGATTTCGTCCTCGACTTGCTCCGGTAGACGGGGAACGCATCTTCCTGTTCAGTCAATTGTGACGCGCATCTCTCGCGGCTCTCGGCTTGATGAGTCTATGTTGTCTGTGGTTGCTCCACGCTCTACAATAAAAACGGTTAATCTCCTTCGCGTAAACGGGATTTTTATAGCGCCTGTTTCGCGTCAGGAGATGATGACCAGGAATTCGACCCTCAGAGCCTGAAACAATGATGGCTTCAGCAGATTTTCATCCGACCTTGAGAGAAGAAATTTTACAGATGCGTGCCGAAGACGAGCGCGTGCGGGCGCAGCTCGCGGCAGACGGAAGTCTCTACGAAGGTTATCACCCGCGCATGATGGAAGTGCATCGCCGGAACGCCGCACGTCTCGAACAAATCATCAACCAACACGGTTGGGCGGGTGCGACCCTCGTCGGCAGTGACGGCGCGGAAGCGGCGTGGCTCATCGTGCAGCACGCGATTGCCCACCCCGCTTTGCAACGCCGTTGTGCGCAATTGCTGGAAAAAGCCGTCGCGGACGGTGAAGCCCCGGCGTGGCAGTTTGCCTATCTCGCCGACCGCATCAGTGTTTTGGAAGGAAGGCCGCAAGTGTACGGGCTTGTGTTCGACTGGGACGAGGGGGGCGAGATGAGTCCGTGTGCGATAGAAGACCGCGAGCAAGTTGACGAGCGCAGACGAAGCGTCGGCTTGCCGCCCTTAGCTGAAAGCGTGCGCCGCCAGCGGGCGGGCGCGGCAGAGAGCAACGAGCGAGCGCCCCGCGACTGGCACGCGCGACAACTTGAGATGAAAGCATGGGCGCGCTCGGTCGGGTGGCGTAAATGAAAGTCTGATAGCAGCAAAGACCGACGCCCCGGCGAGCTTTCCGCATCGTCAGCAAGACATCCGCATACCGTTCCCCGCCATCTTAAATAAACAATGCTAAATTCTGAATCAGCGTCCGGGCGACAGGAGGTAATTAAAGATACGAATGGAGCAGCCTATGCCGACTACGCGGCGTTTGCGCGTGCCGTTTATGAAACCGGCGTGCTTTCCGACCCGTGGTTCGACGGCAGCGAACGCTTCGGGATGCGCGGCGTCGTGCTCGCCAGAGGGCGCGCGCGGGCGCTGGCGCTAGCCGCCGAACGGGTGGCCTACATGCATCAGGAATTGGTGCAAATTCTCGTTGAGAATTCGTCGCTGGTGACTGACTTTTATCGTTTGTCGCCTTGCCAGCAGGCGATGTGGGAAGCGGCGGGCGGCCTCTGGCACGGGATGGCGCGCGCCGATCTGTTTGTCTGTGAAGACGGGCGCATCACCTGTTGTGAACTCAACAGCGATACGCCCTCCGGCCAACCCGAAGCCGTGATCCTCAACCGCCTGCTCCACTCCGCCCACAGCCGGGAAGAAGGCGAGGTGGAGGACCCTAACAGCCAGATGGGAGCGCGCTATGTTGCGATGCTGCGCGAGAGCCACGCCAAGAATACCCTTCAGCCGCTCGCCACGGTGGGGATCATCTACCCGACCGAACTATCCGAGGATTTAGCCATGATCACGCTGTTCACACGCTGGCTGGAAGGAGCGGGAATCAAGGTCGTCTGCGGCTCGCCATTTAATTTGCGGCGCATGTCAGGCGGCATCGAAGTGCTGGGCGTGCCGGTCGATCTCGTCGCGCGTCATTACAAAACCGATTGGTGGGGCGAGCGGCTTCCGGTCTGGGACGACGCGATTGACTATCCCGATCCTGAACCACTTTACGAGCCGCTCGCAGCGCTGCTCTCGGCGGAGACGCGCGGCGAGGTGACGGTCGTCAATCCATTCGGCTCCGTCGTCACGCAGAATAAACTGTCGCTGGCATTTTTATGGGAGGAACGGCAACGCTTTTCGCGCCGCGCACGCGCATGGATTCGCCGCTACATCCCGGAAACTTATCGCATGACCACCATCGGGTCGAACCGATTGCGGGACGAGCAGGATGATTGGGTCTTGAAGAGCAACTACGGGTGCGAAGGGCAGGAAACCATCTGCGGGCCTTTCGTCAGCCGGGAAATCTGGCAACAGACATTAGACCACGCGCAACCGGAACAGTTTGTCGCCCAGCGTTTTTTTCGCGTCAAAGCGGATGACGCCGGATGGCTGCCGAATTACGGGGTATACTTACTCGGCGGCAGCGCGAGCGGTTACTTTACGCGATTATCAAAGCAGAGCACGCAGTATACAGCGGTGACGGTTCCCACTTTCATCGCCCGGGGGTAACAGGAAATTTAATGTTCAAAAATAACAGCGAAAAAAAGTTGACGAGCGCGGGACGCATCAACCGGCGAGAACGAATCGATGCGGGCGAGCCGCAACCGTGGTGGCAAACTTCGCGGAGAACTTTCATCGTCGGGGGTGCCATCGCGGCAGGCGCGGCCCTGACCGGAGGCGGCATCTGGCTGGCGACGCGCGACGACACGACGGATGTTGACAAAGATTCTCTCGACCTCCAGCGGGCGCAGGGCTGGAACATCGGCTCCGAAGAAATGCGTTTGACTCTGGCAGGCGTGCAGACAATGGATTCGCGCCAGAGCGACGGCTGGCACACCTACCTGGACCAGTCCGCGATGCTGACGGCCTACCAGCCGAAGTCGCAAACGTGGCTGCCGTTCTTCGTGCCGACCCTCATCCAGTCGCTCCAGTACGAGACGCTGCGCGGGCAAATCGCGCCGATCTTTTTGCCGGACATGAAAGAAGCTTACGAGCGCGGGCGCACCATCGGCAGGGATTTTCTGGCGAACGCGGAGAACGCCTCTGAGATCGCCATCATCGTAGACTTGCCGGGACGCGACAGCATCGCCCTCGGCGCCGGGATGGCGGACGCGGCGCATCTGATTCCGACGTTCGATAATTTCCCGCACCCGCTCGGCGTCGCCCCGTCGCACGAGACGCTAGGGGCGATGCTTTACTACGCCGGCGAAATCGAAGCCAAACAGACGGCGCTCGCAACCAACGCCGCGCCCGTGTTCCTCCTCGACTCGAAGCGTTTGGAACCTTACCGGGACGCCGACACGCAGTTCGACAACCGCTATCTGGCGAAACTTCCGTCCGCCCGTAAATTTCAGGAGATGGGTATCAAGTCCATCGTCTACGTCGTGCCTGACCGGACGCGCACGGAGGAACTCGACGACCTGAACGAAGATTTAGTCGAGTACAAAAACAATAATTTGAACGTCGCGATGCTGCCCTTGAGCGACTTCACCCCGGTCGCCGGAAACGCCGGGGGAGAGTGGAGCGACGGCACAACGCCGACCGGAGGGGAACGCCAGTACTACTACGGAGGAAGCCCTGCCTTCCATCCCTTTTTCTTCTTCGCGTACCCTTTCTATCGCCCCTACCCGTCCTATGCGAGCCGGAATTCCGGCTTCGGCGCAGG